>DCSN01000051.1:0-2295 GCA_002325645.1 Pseudanabaena sp. UBA1465 | reverse complement strand
CTGGGAGGGGCTAGGGGAGGGAATCTTGGCTATTTCAAGTTCAACCCTCTCCCTAAATCCCTCTCCCAAGGGGCGAGGGACTTCAAGATTATTTTTCTTGTCCCCCTCCCTCTGGGAGGGGCTAGGGGAGGGAAATCCACAAGCTTTAACAATCGATTCGATCGCTTTATTAACTGCGTAGTATTGGTGATAGGCGGCAATTTTTTTAATCGTGGTAATGCTGACGATGCCAGTATTGAGGTCTTCGCTACGAGTTTTTTCAAATACTGTGAAGTGGCGGATCAGGTCTAGGAGGGTTTGTTTGTTGAGTAGTCCATTGGTCAAGATTTCAAGTTCAGCCCTCTCTGTAAATCCCTGATTTGCCCTCTCCCTAAATCCCTCTCCCAAGGGGAGAGGGACTTCCAGACTCTTGTCCCCCTCCCTTTGGGAGGGGCTAGGGGAGGGAACTTTCCATGCCGAAAAGCGGTTAAAGTCGGCGGTGAGGGAACCTGCACGGGCGGAGAGTCCATCGGAAATGACTAGCAGGGCGTTGTAGGTAAAGAGGCTAGGGATTTCGCGTTTATAGGTTTGTAGTTGGTTATAGGCGGCGCGAAGGTTGGCTTTTTCATCGACTGCATTTTTTAGCTCGATGACGACGAGGGGCAAGCCGTTGATAAAGATGACGAGATCGGGGCGGCGGTTGTGGTTGTCTTCGATGACGGTAAATTGATTGACTACCAGAAATTCGTTGTTGTCGATGTTGTGCCAGTCGATGAGGTTGACGGGTTCGCCTCTGGTTTCGCCGTTTTTCTGATATTCAACGGTGATGCCTTCGGTGAGGTATTTATGAAATATTTCGTTGTTGTTGAGTAGGTCGGAACTGGCAATATTAAAGATTTCCCGTTGGGCTTGATTGAGGGCATCGGCGGGAATGGTGGGGTTAAGGCGATGAATGGCTTGTTGTAATCGATCTTTTAAAACCACATCACCGAAGTTTTCGCGCTCTTGGTCTTTGCCTTCGGGTTGGAGGTCGTAGCCGTGATGGTAGGCATAACCGAGGTTTTGCAAGAGTTGCAGTTGGTATTGTTCGATCTCGTCTTCGGTGAGGGTTGATTTCATAGCAATGGTTAGGCTCTCTGATAAATAAATCGAGCAAAATCAAGGACTTCTTCACGTTTAGTGTCGGAAAGGTTGCTAAAAATAGCGGTAATTTTATCGGTGGGTGTGACCCATTGTTTTGTGGCGATTTGCCAGACGACTATAAATTGTTTGGATGATAGGGCGCATAGTGCGGTAGTTTCGCCACTTTCATTCACAAATTCCACTTCAAAATTATCATCGTCATAGCATTCAACGATTGTGCCTCGATCGCCTACAAATTGTTTTTGTTCTGGCAGGTTAACAAGGATTTCTACGATGTCGAGTAATTCTGGTTTAATCATGATTTTTTAGGAATATAGATTGTGGCTAGTCGAGCTTGTTTTGAGTTGGGAGCAATTAGCCAGCCTGTACGCACAGTTTCTATTTGCTCTGATTCTACACCTTGAATTTTTAGGTCTATTTGATATCTTGTGCCATATTGATCGCTGTTCTGCTCTAGGGCTTCTGCGTTGAGTGCTTGAGCGTAGATCTGATCGAGTAGTGGTTGGTAGTTGTCTTTGGTGTAGCCCAGATGTTTTTGAAACATGAAGGCTTTGTCTTTTCCTTTGGGGTTGTCTGGATCGAGAGCATAGGCTGTAAGTTTTCGAGGATCAATTAATATTTCATCGACAATTTCTCGTAGTTTCATTGGCTATTCCTTAACGCGGAGTTGACCGCTCATTAGTTTTGGTAATAGAGAATCACGGGTTTTTGTTAGGGTTTGCAATTGATCGAAATTACTTTCTTGTTTTTCCCAAATAGGATTTACAACTTTAGTAAAACTTTTAATAATATTTTTGTCAGGCTTAACTACTAAAGGCTTTTTAAAACCATCTGGCGAAAGCATATTAACAGTTGTCCCATTTGTGTATCCAAGAATTTGTTTTCTAGTTATATGAGATGTAATTAGATAGTAAATATATTGCCTTGAGAAATAAGATGTTTTTAAAGGTATAACTTTAAATAAATGGTGAGTCAGAATTGATACATCTTTAAAATATCTAGGGATTCTTGCAGGAAACCCTATTAATTTATGCTTTTCTCCTTGTTCAGTATTTGGGACAATAATATCTCCCGTTTTACATATGTGTCTTTCTTTATAATCGCCATTGTAAAACTTAATTCCATCATGCCGATAGCCTCCACCTTCATATACAGACTTTAAATTGTGCATTG
>DCSN01000199.1:23952-30064 GCA_002325645.1 Pseudanabaena sp. UBA1465 | reverse complement strand
TCCCGCAGGAGAGGGGAGTAAGAGCAAAGAATTAGATAATAATGACTTTCCTGAGCAAACCCCAATTCTTCCCTCTCTCAAGAGGGAAGAATTGAATAATAACGACTTTCCTGATTTGGTGATGATTGATGGTGGGAAGGGACAGCTTTCTGCGGTGATGAAAATTATTGATAAGTTGGGTTTGCGCGATCGCCTGACCGTAATTAGTCTTGCCAAAAAACGTGAAGAAATTTTCTTGCCTGAACAGTCTGAACCCTTAGTAGGCAGCGATCCAGAAAGGGCAGGGGTTCAAGTATTGCGGCGCTTGCGTGATGAAGCTCACCGTTTCGCGATTACCTTCCATCGTCAAAAACGTAGCCAACGAATGCAGCGATCGCATCTCGATCAGATTACAGGTTTAGGACATCATCGCCAAAAAGTGCTACTTGAGAAGTTCCACTCAGTTGAATATATCCGTCAAGCAACCGTCGAACAAATCGCTGAAACTGATGGTATTGGCAGGAAATTAGCTCAACATATTTATAATCATTTTCATTCTGTTCCCGAATAATTTACAGCGCTTTGCGCTTTCTAAAAAGCTTAGGACTTACGCAAAAGAACGCATCGTAAGGGCAATTCATGAATTGCCCTTACGATGCAATGCAGGTTTCAAGTTATTTTGCGTAAGTCCTAAAGCTCGTGAGCTTTTTCTAAGAATTGAGGGACGGCGCGAAGCGCCGTCCCTCAATTCTTTTAATTGGCAACGTAAACCAAAATTTTGAGCCAGCGCTTATTTGACTGGTTACACCGATCGCGCCGCCATGAGCTTGGACAATTTGCCGACAGATATATAAACCTAAACCAAGACTAAGCGATCGCCGATTAAGGGTATTGGGCATTTTGCCTTGAGCATATAGGTCAAATAGACGTTCACTTTGTTCATTGTTCATCCCTATACCATTATCGGCAACGGTACAAAGCAGCATATTTTCAGGATTTAGCTGTGCAGAAATGGTTAATTTAAGATTCGGTGGATTATGTTTAATGGCATTGGCAATTAAATTCTCAAAGACTCGATAAATATGGGTAGTATCAGCAAAAACAAGTGGCAGATCGGATGGAATTTGACAATCAATTTCAGTTTCTTCTTTATCTAAAAGTGGTTGAATATCGGCGATCGCCGCCTGTATAATTTCGCTAATTGCTACGGGTTGCGGATGAATAATAATTCCATGAATATCATTCACATGGGATTCTAATAATGAATTAATTAATGCTAGTTGACGTTCTCCACTTTGGCGCATCCGTTCCACTATCGTTTTTGGTAACAGAATATTTCCTTCTGAGTTAGCGGTTTTCGCCAAATTATCCAAGACCATGATTAGCCCTGTAACAGGATTACGGAGATCGTGGGAAACTGCATGGAGAAATATTGTTAAGCACTCTTCGGCTCGTTTACGATCGCTAATTTCCGTCTGTAAATCGAGATTTTGCGCTTCAATAGTTTGGCATTGCTTGGCGATCGTTAAATGGGTACGAATTCTCACTAAAACCTCTTCATGTTCAAAGGGCTTGGTTACATAATCCACTGCTCCCAAAGATAAGCCACGCACTTTATCCACTGTTTCCGATAGCGCTGTCATAAAAATAATGGGAATCTTGACCGTCCCAGGATTTGCCTTGAGGCGTTGGCAAGTCTCAAACCCGTCAATTCCGGGCATCATTACATCTAACAAAATCAAATCGGGCTTGACATATTTAGTTTGCTCGATCGCACTTTCGCCATCGGTTGCCACCAACACCCGCATTCCCACATCTTTCAGCAAATTAACTAATACACTTAAATTAGTGGGATTGTCATCGACAACTAATACCGAACCTTCTAGGCAATGACATAAATTTGAGATTTCAAAGGGCTGATCTAAAGGCTGATCTAAAGGCTGATCTAAAGGCTGGGGAGTAGAATTTGACAGGCGATCGCGCATAGGTTTAATCAATAATTAAGCTGAAATCCTAAAAGCTGTGGCGCACGCTGCGCCACAGCTTTAGAATAATCTAGAAGTTAGCAACAAAATTGATAAACCACATAAAACTAAAATTGAACTAACGATATTATTCCAGAATTGATGATAACTAATCAGAGAAGCACGCTGTTTGGGAAGATCTTCCATAATTGGCTGCAAAGTTGATAGGTCAATAATCGGAAACTTACCGCGCCGAAACCATCCTGAAGCAATTACGGAGCGATCGCACAGCATTTCCAAATTTTTAATCGTATTAGAAGGATCAACAATCCATTGGCGGAAGTTGGGAATATAGTTGAGAAATGCTAAGCCCCCTTGATCTTCTAAACGTAGGGAATAGCCAATATAAAATTCATCAGTTCCATAACCTAATAGCTCTCCTGGAATTTGTACGGGAGCGCCTTGGACATAACTGGCATAGGGATCGATCAGTAAACTCACCAAATCCGTATCATCCACACGGCGAAAGTCGGGATAGCGTAAACTCCCTTGAAACATAAAGCCCAAACCTAAGCCAATCAGAGAGAAGCTCGGTAATAGCCATCGGTTAAACATTTGTGATAGGAGCATGGATGCAATTACACCGATCGCCACACCAATAAAGGGAGCAACTTGGATCGCCAGATCCCGCCAGAAATTTTGATATAGGCGCTTTTTATTTAATTTTTTACCTTCCTTCAGTAGTTCCGCAAAATCATATTCTGTTAATAGTCCCAACTGTCGAGAATAGCTCGATAGAAATTTCAAGCGCTTACCCACTAAAGGATGGGTGGAATGGACTTCCAGCCAACGCCGCCAAGGATTAAACATTTCCCACAAAAATACGCGATAGGGATTTTGATCGGTTTGTCCGACATGGGCTATTTCCATTGCTAAGCCGATCGCCGTCATGGTTTGGCGATCGCAAATACCCAAGGCTCGCGTTGATTCTAAAAGGCGATTAGTGGGCATGGCTGGCTGATTGTAGGGCAGCATTTGCCGCGCCATTTTGGGAAGCGCCCGCGCTAGGGCGTTAGGATTTCCTGTTAGTTCCGCCGCAAAGCGATCGCTGAGAATTGTGCTGACATGGGATAACCAAATCAGCAAGTAATTACTGAGAGAATAGAAAACATTGGCAAAGGTTGCGGCAACTTGCCAGACCTGCTTCGCGCTTTTAGCCCGATAACTTTGGCGGCTTAGTAATACATAAATGTAGTACAGAACTTGAACAGGAGCAGAAACAAAGGTCAAGCCCGCAAAACTTTTGTTCCTAATCCTTCCCAATTGATAGGCATAAACGGCAGCAATTTCATCATCATCCAAACATTCAAATAGTCCCCGACTGACCACAATTCGCGTGGAATTAGAGATCACTCCATAGGTAAAAGCAACGGGAGCATCATCTTCAATCCATCCCAATCGGGGAACAAAAATATTGTACTTTTCACAAAAGTTCTCAATGATCTCGACAGACTCTGGACTCTTTTCCTCTAGATCCGCCAGCGTAATCCATTGAATGCGGTGATATTGCTTTTGGGTCAGGTCGATAATCCAAGGCGACATGAAAAACAGCAAAATACTGAATACAACTGTCACGATTGAGATAGTAATCCACCAAGCACTTGTAAAGCTGTTGGTAAAAATTAGCGAAATTCCATAGCCGATTAAAAACTGCAAGCCAATAATTGATAGAACTGTGAATAGAATTGCGGCGATGAGTAAATATATATAGCGAGAGGGAAGTGATAGAGTGACATTTTTTTTGCGATAACGACGAGGATCGGACTGAACGACTGAAGCCACATCTTCATTGCGTCTGATGCGATCGTCGGGCGGTTCATCGAGCAATGCGCGAAGACTGCCTAAGGATTTTTGCGCCCATTTTTGCAACTGTGGGTCATTAGACTCTTCTAGCTGCTCACAAATAGCGATCGCTTTATCGGCACGACCTATTTTTTTGTAGGCAGAAACCAGCCAAATTTGTGCTTGCACATAGTCCTTAGCTGTAGGATCTTCATGATCTCGACTATATTCAGTCAAGATCGCGATCGCCTCAGTGTAGTGCTTTCGCAACAATGCCTCTTTCCCAGCTTTTAGTGACATCGTTTCGCCTCGATCTCGTAACGTTAAAGTTTATTTTGACACTTACCGCGCCTGATTAGTAAAAAGAATGGCAGCGCTTCGCGCTGCCATTCTTTTATGGCTCCCTACACTAATTTGGTGCTAGTCAAAACATTGAAAGTAACAATCTTTACAGAATTTAATATTTAGATCATCACAATTAAGGCAGCAATTGATTGCTCATAACTCATTGCTACAAAGCGATTTTCAAGCAAGGTAAAATAGTTATTTACCAGCTTTCGATGGGGTAATAATCCCATACCTTATAGTTTAAGTAACAGGAGGAGACCATGTCTAACATCCCAACTGGCGGTCAAATGTGCTGGATACGCGAAGATGGCGAACATATCTTACATTTGCGCCACAGTCCATCGGAACAGTGGCGGCACTACGAAGAATTTCCCGACTATGTTATAGAAGATCCCGATGGGTTTTCTAAAGGTATTACCACCTTTAGGACTTTGCTCAAGAAAGATTGGAGCATCATCAAGTCCTAAAACATTTTTAAAGAGCTATTGCGTTTTTCAGTTCACTGTGGCAAGAGAAAGTAGATACTGTCAGGACTTGTTTCATAGTAAAATTACATCATGTATTGAAGAAATTCTGCCTACGTTTATAGATAGTTTGTTCGGCGGGTAAGCCTCACGCGCATTCCTCCCGTCACTCAACGGAGTACCGTTAGAGTGCGGGACTCCTGCTGTTTCAGTTGAATTTATGATTGTAGACTCACCTTGACAAATCTGTGTCAAAGCTTTTGATGCATACAGGATGTGTCAACTGTGATGGCGCTCCCACGCTTATACAAGCAAGAAAAAAGGGTATAATGTTGTTAGATTTTGCCTATCTAATATCAGTTTATGGGGTTGACAGAATATGTCAGTAAAAGCCGTGAATCTGAAAAAGGAACTCAAAATTTATTAAACACGTCTCACAATATATAAATAGGTTATATTGGCAATTGATTGAGATGCACACAACAAAGTTGTCTAACGGTTCAGTGACCCTTCTACACCCACACCCCTACCTGATTGTTCATGCTGATGAGGGGCAGCAGATGATTCCACTTATAAACGCAGATTTTTGGACAATTGGGAGGGGCTATGATAATTCAATTGTCCTAACAGATAAGTGGGTTTCACGCTATCACGCCACCTTGCAAATTGTTGGCGCTTCCAAAAATGAGGGCTTTGACTCCTCCTCAAAAAATCGCACAACAAATAATGAGTCAGGTAGTTTCTACCTAGTCGATTTTGGTAGTCGCAATGGATCTTTCATGCGTGGACAAAGAATTACTTTCCCCATTTTGCTGAAAAGCGGCGATCGCATGACTATTGGCAAAACTGATATTGATTTCTTCTCGCCTCACAAACGCGAACCGCACCGCACGCCTAGTGAGCATATGCGCTTATTCCATCAGCCCACGGCTCCCGTTTCCCGTACCACGCTCACCCCTTCCGAGGAGCGTGTATTCTGGCAAGTTGTCCAAGGATTTACCAACAAAGAAATTGGCAAACGTCTCCAAATTAGTCCTCGCACCGTCCAAACTCATCTCAGCAGCATCATGACTAAGCTCAATCTGGAAAATCGCTCTCAGATTGTGCGCTATGCCTTTGAGCAAAGCTATCGTCCTAACGCCGATAACGCCGCCGATAATACAGACTTAAACAATTAGAAAAATGGAGAGTGCATAGCACTCTCCATTTTTTTATGTCATCAAAAAGCTTGCTTTGCAAGCTTTTTGATGATTTATCTAGGTTTTAAGAAAGGGCAAAGCGCTGTAATTGTTAAGAAAGCACCTATAAGCTACTTTCTATGTCTTGGGTTGCGCTTAAAATATACAGGTCATTATGTCTTCATGTCTTCAAATTATGCTCGATCTCAAAGTTATTTTGCCTGTTTTGACTATTGTTTTTACCCTTAGTTGCCTATTTTTCGGTACTCGTAACGGCTTTTACGACACCGATAAATATCACGGCAATGGTTCTGCTCACTAAAAAATAAGGTGGTGC
>DCSN01000199.1:14798-23857 GCA_002325645.1 Pseudanabaena sp. UBA1465 | reverse complement strand
ATCGCAATACATCCTACTCAGAGACTACTGAGAAACGGAAACCGCCTAGGCAGTCGATCTATCTATAACAATGTATTTGCTAATATTTGCTATAGAAAAGTGGCGCAACTCCAGGAATGGCAATAACTAGGAATGCCCAATCGTGAGGTTGGGAACTCGCTCTCTAACTCCTAAGTGCGTTGATTGTCGGGATTAGTCACGTCCACCTCAAAACACGTTCAAGTTTTCATCATGGCACTTTTGCAAGAACGCAAGCTCGAAATTTTCTCCGAATACCAAAAGCATCCTACCGACACAGGTTCCTCTGATGTGCAGGTTGCATTGCTTAGTGAGCGCGTCAACCAGTTGACCACTCACCTCAAGCTGCATCCTAAAGATTTCTCATCTCGCCGTAGTTTGCTCAAAATCATTGGTCAACGTAAGCGCTTACTTGCTTATGTTCGTAACCACGATCGCGCCCATTACAAGCAACTCATCCAAAGCTTGGGTGTAAGGGGCTAGTAATATGTCAGCCTCGCAAAGCGAGGCTGACGTTACCTATTTCTTTAGCGCCAATGAGGAACAAGAATGAGTAAGACGACCGAGCGCATCCCTTTTGAGCCAAATAATCGTAGTAAAAAAGCTAAAGCTAAGGAGCCGAAAAAAGCGCCTGTAGCTCCAGTTTCTGCGAATGTAAGTAGTCCGAAAACAAAAATAAGTTCAACCCCAATTCCTAAACGAAATGATCCTCTAGGCATCCCTGAGGAGGTTAATCGTCGAATTATTCGGCGCGCTGCTCTATTTTGCGGGATTCCTACAGGTTTAGGTATTGCGACATTTGTAGTTAGCTATATTTTGGTTAGCCGACACATAGTTGACCTGCCTACTTCCGCAGTAGTTTTAGTTAGCATGTTGTTTTTAGGTCTGGGAGTTGTTGGTCTTAGCTATGGTGCTATTTCTGCCTCTTGGGATGAAGGTCGCATTGGTAGCTGGTGGGGCAACGAAGAGTTTAAAAAGAATTTTGGATACTTAAGAGAAGCTTGGAAGTCTCAGAAGCAGCTTGTCAAAGCTAATCAAGGATCTAAAAAGTAATCTCAAATAAAAAAGAAACCTGCCTTTGGCAGGTTTCTTTTTTATTTGAGGATTCTTTGCAAAATTGTTTCATGTTCCAACCCTTCAGCAAGAAATGAATCGACAATTTGCAATCTTTCTGGTAAACCGATGATATAAGTATTGTTACTAGCGCCTAAAGACTCACAATTGGTTTGAACGGCTAGTAATTCCCGTCCTGTTAAGCGGGTAAAAAATGAAGTGAGAATACCTGCTTCTAAATATCCTGTAGGTAATGTATTACCTTCAATTTTGCGGACATAGGGAGAATTATAGGTTTTTACAAAGACAAATCCTTGGGCTTGATATTGAGGATCAAAATCAAAGGTTCCCCATCCATGAGTTTTCCAACATTCCTTCAAGCTTTGAATGAAGGTAACCATGTCCATTTCGGCGAGGGTCTGACAATAATATTCTTCAAGGGATTCAGTAAATCTTGTATAGAAATTTTTGCCCCACCACTTGCCACAGTTAAAAAGCACTAGTCTAGAGGCTTGTCCTGTTTCTTTGGCTAAACCTGCATATAGAGAAGATATCAGAGTGTCGGGAACTGCTAATAGGCGATCGCCTCGACGATTTTCGAGTAAGCCAATTTCGAGATCGCCTTTGATATAGGCATTGTAATCAAAGAAATTGGCAGGTATACGATTTTCTTTAATGAGGTCGGCGACAGAAATCATAGTAGTTAGTCTCCTAGTAAATTAGCGTGACTTGGGCGGCAGTAATTAAAGGCTGGAGTAGAGCTAGTTGATTAGGGCTAAACTGTTGACGCAATACTTGATTGAGTAATTTGTAGAGAGTATCGTTGAGTCGGTGCATGTCTCGCATAGCCATGATTCCTTCCAACCAGTTGAGCAGTCTTTCCTTTAAAAAATTTTCATCATTCAACAACATCGCCATCGAGCTATATCGTAGAACTAGAATGAGATTCTTGATCCCAACTTCTAAATCTTCGACAGTTATACTGGGGATCTCTGATTGCACTTGGTCGGCGACGCTTTGTAAGATGTCAATTTCGCGATCGCGGATCAGTTTATAAAGCTTGAGGCGATCGGGTAAGGAACTCACATAGCTTTCCATGAGTCCAAGCTCATCCGATGCAAGATAACGATCCTGCGCTTGGTTAATTAGTTCTTGTATCTTCGGAATCATAGTTCTTACAGTGAGAATTATTGAGATTTTAATTTCCTAAAGAAAGTAGCAACAGGTAGATGTTAAGACTGAATTTAAGCAGTGGTTAGTTAAGTAATGATTAATAGTGAGAATTGGCAGTATGTCACAGCACAAAATCTAACTATATTAATTCTTAAAAAAACTTAGAAATATCATCTAGAAAATTTTCCAGAGTTTCGTTGCTTTCGTCGATCGCGTTACTGGGTGTAGGCTCATGAGTTGTGACAGCAATTTCGGGAATTCCCGTCCAAGAAATTGCTCGAAAATATTGCCTCACAGACATCATGAAACTTAAGGTCGGATAACTGTCACCATTTTGAGTGCCGATGGTTGGGGCAAGTGGTTGATTTTCCCAATTTACACCTTGCCAAAAACTGCGTAATGGTTGTAGTTGCCAATTTAAACTGCTCATTTTATGAACTCTCCATTTCGCAAACGACTTTCGATGTCGCGAGTTGTTGCCCCTTCGTTGAACCAAAATGAAGCCGCATCAATGCGATTTTTGCCACCAAGCAGGAATTTACAATAGTTTTCACCCATGGAATAGCATTGAATTTCGATGCACTCTAGTTCTTTGTTAACCAGATGGGTAAAAAAGCCTGAGAATAAACCTGCATACAAATGGCAAACAGGCTTACCCACGTCACCAAGACTACGAGCTACGGCGGAGTCAAATACGCTAATGAACATAAAGCCCTGTTTGCGATCGCTCATATCCACTTGCCAACGCCCCCAACCCTGCGAGGTAAAGGGCCACCACCAAGTTTCTAGTAAGAAAGGCAGGTTAGTTTGACGGATACTGCGACCAAAATCCCTTTCAAACCATTTCGTAAAAAATAGTGCATCTTGCAAGCCCCACTCACAGCCAATGGAATACATCACGGCGGCTGAAGCCTCGCCCACTTCATCTTCTAGCCCTTCTTGCAGTCCAATAATAAAATCTTCGCTAGTGAAAATATTCCTGAGTCCATTCCAATCTTCAATGATCCCTTTTTCAAGATTAGGTTTAAAAAAATCTTGCAGACTGTAATGGTTGTTTTTTCTTTTGTGCTTAGCAGCAATGTTTGGATGATCTACGGCAACAGTCATAAGTAAATACTCCTAATCTAAAAAAATTTATTGAGATTGATACAGCATTGATGATTACGAAACTAAAACATTCGGAATATTCGGAAAACTTGCCTTAGGCTTGTTAGTCCTTTTACTCGAAAATATCAGCCCTTTTTGTATTCGCCAATTGTTCACCAACACTGAATTTAGTATTTTCTAGTTGACGAACGACAGACCTTGTAATTAGTTGTCCAACCTCCACCAATGTTTGACCTGTAAGCGGGCTAAGTAGTGGTTTTTCGCAACGCCGCCCAATGAGAGCTTCAATGTCTTGAATCGATTGGACATACATACCTACAGGTAGCTCAACCACAATCCCTTCACCCATGACTTTAGCTTGACAAGCAAGCCGAGAGTTGGGTTTACAGGTGGTGATGACCTCTAAGGTACGCTGCTCGCGCTTACCCATCGGGCTAAGGGAGGACATACCCTCTTGGATATAAACGTGACAAGTGGCACACATACCACGACCGCCACATTCTTTTAAAATATTTAGCTCATCCCCCATTAATCCAGATAGCAATGCACCATTTGTTGCAATGTCTGCTGTCTGAGCAATAGGCTCAATTCTTACGCGCTTAGCCATCTTTTAGCTTGCCTCTGCAATTGTTCCCCTTAATTATTAGAAACCAGTTTAACTCATTTGAGGTATATGCGTAGAGTACTTACCGCCAAATTGCTTAGCATTGTTAAGTAAAGTTAAGTTCAAAAAGGAAAGATGGAGCAAAGATCCGTCTTTCCTTTTTGAACTTATAGCAATATTTGCTTTTGGCGACTATCTAAACAGTCTTGTTCGAGCATTTGATCAAAATTACGAATTACTTGTTTGCATCGTTTGATATAAGTTGCTACCCATTCTTGAAGTTGCTTGATTTGCTCTGGGTTGCAGGCGATCGCGAGCTGCCTAGGGTGGGTTATTTGCCCATTGCGATCGACTTCAAATTCTTTGAGCCAAGCAGAATCGGGGCGACTCGATTTCCAATAGTTAGTGACGACCACTTTGCCCAGATATTGGGTTGTGAAGTGGCTAAGTTTGTTTAAGGCGGATAAAAGTTCATCTAACTTATACTCTTGTGTGTCAGTTTTCCCTGATACTTGCTTAGTAGAGTTATTAACGTTATCAACAGCCTTGGCATTGTTATTGGTAGCAGTGGCGCTGGCAATTGGTGCTGATGGAGCAGGAGGTGTTTGAGGCTGGGCTGTATTTGCCTTAGTTACATTGGGTTGAGCATTTGCATTTGCATTTACACTTGCATTTGCATTTACACTTGCACGAGAGCTTTGATTGGCTTGTGTATTGGCAGGGTTTCTTGGGTCAGGCGCTGAGCTACGAGATGTCGTTACGGGTGTTTCAAGATTGGGATTAGCAACAGGATTAGTAAAGCTATATTTGTTTGGTTGACTCTGTACTGCTGCTTGCGCTGGTGTTTGAGGGTTGTTAAGATGCCAACTTGAACTGGGTAAAGAATGCTGAGTGACTGCACCTAATAAAAGCTTAAAGTATGCGACTGTGTTGTATGTATCTGTTTCGATCAGATATTTGATTTTGGTAATACCCCGCCGATATTCAACTTGTTCAAGGTCTCTATCTGTCATTACTAGTAGTACTAGTCCGTGGGTCAGCTTGTAAATAAATACAACATGACTGGCAAAGTGAAATTCAAAGGATTCAAATCCCTCTGGTACGTTCTCAACAACTTGCAAGACTCCTTGACCTAATGCTTGTTTAGTCCGATCTAGTACGTTATCTAGTCCGTAAAAGTAAGGACGCATCCGACGGTTTGTGAGGGCGATCCCCACAACTCCTGCTAAATTCAAAAAATCTTGAATAACCTCCCGACTCATCTTTTCTCACGCTGCTTCTATGATCGACATACCGTTCACCCTAGACCAATTACGCATTCTTAAGGCGATCGCTGCTGAAGGTAGCTTTAAACGCGCCGCCGATAGCCTTTATGTGTCCCAACCCGCCGTTAGCTTACAAGTCCAACATCTAGAGCGACAGCTAGATGTACCTTTGTTCGATCGCGGGGGCCGAAGAGCACAGTTGACTGAGGCAGGACAGTTATTGCTTTCCTATGGCGATCGCATTTTAAGCCTTTGTCAGGAAACCTGCCGCGCCATTGACGACTTACAAAATCTTAATGGTGGGACTCTAATTATAGGTGCTAGTCAAACGACTGGAACCTATCTAATGCCACAAATGATTGGCTTATTTCGCAAAAAATACCCTGAAGTCTCGGTACAGCTCCATGTTCATTCTACAAGGCGAACGGCTTGGAGTGTTGCCAATGGACAGGTGGATTTAGCGATTATTGGGGGTGAAATACCTGCGGATTTACAGGACTCCTTAGAGATTACACCCTATGCCGAAGATGAACTAGCGCTAATTCTACCAACTTCACATCCCCTTGCTCAGGTTGGGGCTTTACCGATTGAGGAGTTATATAAGCTGCAATTTATTAACCTTGATTCACAATCAACGATCCGTAAGGCCATTGATCGGGTGTTGTTAGATAGTGGGGTTGATCCGAGGCAGTTAACGATCGCGATGGAGTTAAATTCGATTGAGGCGATCAAAAATGCGGTGCAGGCAGGTTTGGGGGCTGCTTTTTTGTCGGTGACAGCGATCGAGAAAGAGTTGCAAATGGGAGCTTTGCAGCAAGTCCGTATTGATGGAGTGGTAATTAAGCGGATGTTATTACAAATTCGCAATCCTAATCGGTATCGCTCTAAGGCGACAGAGGCTTTTTGTAATGAGGTTTTACCAGTATTTCGAGATAAAACTATGTAACTATAGATATTTCAGTGCCTGTACTAACCAATAAATATTTTTTCTCTGTGATGAGCCAGAAAATCTAAATCTGGAGTAAATTTTTCAGGAAAGCTTATTTGTTGATTACTATATGCACCAAAATTTTCATCTAGTGTCTTTTCAGGTAAAAAATCTCTGATGTAAGAACTCAAGATGATTTTATAGTGTGAGCTAATTGTGATTAGTCCCCTATCAAATGCAGCATCTTGTGTCCTACTAAGGCAAAGTCCATTATGAGGGTTTAACCTATGTTCTGGATATTTACTCCAAGGTAGAATATGACTTGCGACTAAAAGTTCAGGGATTGGATTTCCTGTAATGCAACAGCGTCCATAATAATTACCTAAAACAGTTTCTCGAAAGAAGTTTTGACCAATGCGGACTTTCACATTAGCTTCGGACTCAGTTGTGGCTGGTGGGTGTCTGTGATTCTTTGTTGCTGAAGATAATTTAGACCTCGTGGACTGTATTTCTATTGGAAAATCATTAAATAGCAATTGTAATTTTTCTTCACTTTCGTATCCAAAATCATCCCAATTCTCATGAAATTCTTTCCATATTTCTCTATCTGCTCGGCTTGCCCCCTGAAGTCCTTTAATTCCTCTTGCTTGCAAATCAGGATCAAGTGACGCAAAGTTAACCAGTTTCATTGCTAAACTACTTGGTGTTCTGCCGAGCTTTTGCGAAACCCCAATGATTATAGGTGTACGATGATGAAGCTGACCAAAAGAGAGTTTGCAATATAAATTCATTGCAATTATCAGTTCTTCTCGTGACCAGCGCTTTCGTTCAGACATAATGTATTTGCTGAGATATCACAAAATAAGGCATTAACATATTAAATAAATTATCGATTTAGCAGGATATTAAAAATTTTTATGTCACAACAAACTCTTAATAAAGATGAATCAATTTTTTTAGAAAAAGTATCAAGTAATCAATATATGAAACTTATTCAAAAAAGGATAGATAGCTGGATTGAGAAATCAGAAAACCCTCAATCTGGATGGAAAATGATTTTAGATCATCTTGATGAAATTTTAAAAGATTTCCAAGATGATCTTGACGAAATCTTGGATATTAGATTAGCTTCTGGCGAAATTTCTGATAAAAAACAAGCTATCCGTAGTATTTCTGGTAATTTACTTACAAACACAATCATCTACATTTTTATCCAAAATAAACTAATTAGCAATATTTCACAAGAAATCTATATTAATAATAAATCTACAATTTCTGATTTTGAAAAGGTATTTACTATAAATGTTGGAGAACAGCCAGAAAAGCTAAATATAAACTTGTTAATCTACTCTCTTAAAGAAAATTTAGAGTTAAATAAGTGCGTTGCCCTTTTCCCTTTACAATCTGATGGCAATCAAATCGAAAAGGCATATAAATGGAAACTTTTGATGGAAATTGCTATGTCAGATTGTGAGGTTCGTGATAAATATGAAATTTCTTATGATCCGCCAACAGTCCCTCTGGTCTGTTTTGTAACAGTTAACTTTTATAACGAGATTAATAATCCCCAACATAGGGGAATGTTTAAATTTTTCGATCGCGCCTTTATTGGTAAGCCGATTGATCCTCAAGCTACTAACTTTATTTCTCCTCTTTCTACTTTGATTGAGTTTGTTAATGAAAAATTAAGTTAATGCGAGATTTCGGAAGGTATAACAATTCAGAAATAAATCAGATGGCTGCAAGCCTGATACAATCGTAAACCCGATCTAAATTTTTACCTTTTTACTTTTACCTTTTTACTTGCCAACATGAGTTACTTCCGCCCTGCTATTGATGTGATGACTGGTTACGTTCCAGGGGAACAGCCTAAGTCTGGGATCAAAGTTATTAAGTTAAATACTAACGAAAACCCATATCCGCCATCACCCAAGGCGATCGCCGCTTTACAAAATATTGATGGTGACTCCTTGCGGCGCTATCCCGATCCTTTCGCCCATGATTTTTGTCAAGCCGTGAGCGAGGTGCTAGATGTGCCTGCGGATTGGGTAATTGTCGGCAATGGCAGTGATGATGTTTTAAATATTTTGATCAGGGCTTGTGCAGAAGGGCGCGATCGCAAGGTGGTTTATCCGATGCCGACCTATGTGTTATATCGAACTTTAGCGGCGATGCAACCTGCGGAAGTAGTGGAAGTACCCTATGGCGAAAATTTTCAATTACCAATCGATCAACTCGTGGCGGCAAATGGGGCAGTGACCTTTATTGCTTCGCCTAACAGTCCATCAGGGCATATTGTCCCTCTAGACGATTTGCGCCAATTAGCTCGACGAGTATCAGGAATTGTGGCGATCGATGAAGCCTATGTGGATTTTGCCGAATATTCAGCATTGCCTCTGGTGAAGGAGTTTGACAATGTGATTGTGTTACGAACTTTGTCCAAAGGCTATTCCCTCGCAGGTTTACGCTTAGGTTTCGGGATCGCCAATCCGCAACTTTTATCAGGTTTATTTAAGGTAAAAGATAGCTATAACATTGATGCTGTGGCGATCGCGGTGGGAACTGCGGCTATGCGCGATCAAGAATATAAAAATACCTGTGCCGAAAAAGTCAAAAGCTCGCGGACTAAGCTTACACAAAATCTCCAAAATCTTGGATTTTCAGTATTAAATTCTCATGGAAATTTTGTACTTGCCACGACTCCTCAAGGTAACGCTGAGGAGATTTATTTAAAGCTCAAGGAAGTTGGCATTTTATTGCGTTATTTCAATCAAGCAGGACTAGCTGATAAATTACGAATCACCGTTGGTACTGATGATCAAAATCAAGCTTTGATTGATAAATTAAAAGAAGTTGTTTAAAACAAATACAGCGCTTTATGCTTTCTTAAAAACCAGATAGACTTTCAAAA
>DCSN01000199.1:4667-14731 GCA_002325645.1 Pseudanabaena sp. UBA1465 | reverse complement strand
TTTTGAAAGTCTATCTGGTTTTTGTTTTATGGAGAATAGGAGGCTCGAACCCCTGACCTCTGCGGTGCGATCGCAGCACTCTACCAACTGAGCTAATTCCCCAATTAGGTTATACATACTAGCATATCCAGTAAACAAGGCGGCACTTAATGCCGCCCTGTTTACTGATTGGCAGAAACTGGCGATCGCGCCTCACCACGACTCAAAAATCTTGTTATTTTTTGTTCATACCCCGAACCATCGGGAAACTCCACCATTAACACAGGATTTTTAAGAGTTTCCGATGGAATTTGGAGCATATACACATAATCACCATTATGAAACTCAAAATAAGTTCCTTGATTGGGATTATAGGTTTTTGCCGTAAGTTTCACGCCCGGAGTACCATTCTTATTCACACTGCGATAATGCTTTGGTTGAGAAATATTCTTAACATCGGCACAGATATATAAAGAGTAATCTTTCGTTTCGGCATAGGCGATCGTTCCTCCTGTCCCCTCACAGACTTGATCATTAATTAGCTCGCTGGTTAAGCCAGTAACTATAGTTTCTGCTGTAGCCTTGCCTCCAGATATAACAGTAAAAACAGATAGAGATATTCCTAATAAAAGATTTCTCAGCGACTTGTGAGCAGTACATTGAAAAGTAAATTTAGGAAAAGTAAATTTAGGAAAGTGTTTATTAATTGTTCGCATCTCAAAACCCCATGATCTTGCTGATTTTGTTTGTTACTGCCTTTAGCTATTTAATTAGCTAGTTACAGAGATGCTCGTAGCCCCACCATGAGCGTAACGATAATGAAAACTTTTGTAATCAGCAACTTTGCTTAAAAGCCTAAAATATGAAATAGCTCACACTATCGAAGTAAGAATAGGCGGCGTTTTACGCCGCCTATCCTTACCCTAAAATCACATTAGAATTAGCAACCATTCACCATGAACTTAGGCTTCACCAATGACGAATCAACATTTCAGAAAATCGTGCGACTTTTGCGTTGGCACAAACCCGCAGGCCGACTGATTTTGATGTTGCCTGCGTTATGGGCAACTGTGGCCGCCGCCAAATCACAGCACCAATTGCCACCCCTTGATCTATTAGGCGTGGTGATCCTTGGTAGCTTGGCAACTAGTGCCGCAGGTTGTGTCATTAATGACCTCTGGGATCGGGATATTGACCCACAGGTGGAACGCACTAAAACTCGCCCCCTTGCTGAGCGATCGCTATCGATTCAAGTAGGAATTGCGGTTTTATTAGTTTCAGGACTATGTGCTTTTTTGTTATCCACCTATCTAAGTCCACTGAGTTTTGGACTTTGTTTTGCAGCCGCACCTATCATTGCCATTTATCCTGCCTGTAAGCGTTTTTTCCCAGTGCCACAGTTAGTCCTCTCGATCGCATGGGGCTTTACGGTATTGATTCCTTGGAGTGCAGTCACAGGTGGACTTGATCGCTACGCTTGGTTGTTGTGGGTGGCGGTAATTGCTTGGACGATGGGCTTTGATACGATTTATGCCATGAGCGATCGCGAAGATGATCTCAAGGTTGGGGTTAACTCTAGCGCCCTATTTTTTGGAAGATATGTAACATTTGCGATCGCGATATTTTTGGTAATTACCCTCATAAGCCTAATTTGGCTAGGCTGGGAGATGCAACTCGGTTACGCACACTACCTTGCTTGCTTGACGGCTGGGATAATATGGATATGGCAATGTAATAGACTGACACAGACTGAAATTCCTAGCGAGTTATACCAAAAAGCCTTTGGTCAAAATGTATGGATCGGCTTTATCGTACTCGCAGGAATGCTTCCATCCACCTTCGGGCTTTAGCTAACTCTCCGATTTTTGTAAGGCGATAGCAAGGCGTTTTCCTACTCCTGACGTATGATGGTTAGCAAGCATTAAGTCTGTTAGGATCTAGATTACAGATAGTAGAAATAAAAAATACATGAGCAACATTAAAGAGCAAATTCTAGAAGAAGTAAAACAAGCTAGAGATACCTGTGAAGTTAGTGGCACTGACTCTAAAGAATGTGTGGCTGCATGGGATGCAGTAGAAGGGCTAGAGGCTGAAGCATCGAATCAAAAGTCAGACAAGCCTAAAAACTCTCTTGAGATCTATTGCGATGATAATCCTGATGCGGCTGAATGCCGTTTATACGAAGATTAATTGTAAATCGAATAGTGAAAGATGGCACTTCGCGCTGTCTCTCACTATTCGATTTTTATGTCCTAACAAGACTAGTTACAGTTCAGAAAAAAATTTTGAAAGCGCGGCGAAGCCGCGCTTTCAAAATTTTTTCTGGATTTGAATCAAGAAACCTATAAAAGCACAAAAAAGAGGCGGAAATTTGCTCTGCCTCTTTTTTGTGCTTTTTAGTGCTTTTTGGTGCGACAAAATGTAACGTGTGTAAGTTGGTATTAAGCTAAAATCTATCCATACTTCGCACTGCAACTTTACTTTCGGGCTTTATGTGAAAATTGCAAAAAACTATAGTTGAGTTAATTTGCGGTTTTATATTCTCTATACCAATGAGAAAATCGTAATAATTACGAGGCAATAATTGCGAGACATTTGAAATATTTATAGTCACTAGAAAATTTGTAGCCAATCGGGAATAGGGTATGACACAACTAAGCGTTATGGAATTGGCAAAGCAAGGTGATCCTCATGCGATCGCTGCTTTGATAAATCGATCGCTAGAATCTAAGGGCATTCATGCCACCGCAGATCTCGAAGGGGAATGCCTCAAAATTTCATTGCAAGCATCACAAATACCGAATCAAAAAGCGGTTATTACAATTATTCAACGGGGCATGATGATTTTGCAGGTTGAACAAATTCAATCTGTCAAGGTTTTGACCTATAGATCCGATAATAATTATTTAGCTTGGCAATATCAATTTTCCCTGACCCCTAGCTATAATCAATCTTTACCAAACTCAGAAATTGAAAAATCTTCAAATTTGGTGCGAGATCAAAATATGAATCTGGTCAGCAATCCAAAAGGGGTTATCCTAGTACAGAAGTTGTCGCAAATTCAGCAAAACTTGCAAGAATATCAAGATATTATCGTCCGATTTACCGATGAGCAGGTTGGCACTGTCCGATGCTTGACTACGCTCACGGAATTAATTCAAGTAATTAGTAAGCCTAGCTTTTTATTTGCGGCAGTCGCTTCTAACCCTAATTTGCGAAGTTTGCTTGACACGATCGCTGAATCTAGTGACACCGACGAACATGGCGATCAGGTCATCACAAATCTTTCGATACTACAGCCAGGGCAACAATGGCAAAAGGCAAAAATCCGCCTTGTCACCAAGATATTTTTAGAACCAGCCCAAGAGCAAGAAAATGCAGAAGTAAAACATCAAGGGCTAACTCTAGACTTACAGGAAACGACACCTCAAGTTATTGTTTATCCTACCCTTGAAAATCCTGAAGAAAATATTCAACCAGAAACATCTCAAAATAGCTATCCTGTTCTTGAAAATAGTCAGCCAGAAATTCTTGAAAATAATTTTGAAAATAACTTTGAGCTTGAAAAAACTGATTTAAATTCTCAAGAAAATATAGCTTCTGTAAATTTATCCCAAGACAATGCATCCCAAGACGATGAATCCGAAGAAAATCAATCGGATTCATTGTTTGATGATTTTCCTGATATTTCAGATGCTGCACCTATTCTCCTAGTTACTTCCACAGCAAATCAATCAGAAGCAAATCAATCAGATGAATTGTTTGATAATTTTCCTGATATTTCATCTACCTCTTCAGACTTTTCAGAAATTCCAGTAACTAACTCTGAAGCGAATCAATCGGATTCGTTGTTTGATGATTTTATAGATATTAGCCCTGCAAATAGCTACAGCAGTAGCAATTCTAATAACAACGCTAATAATATTAATGGGGAGTTTGGGGAGGACTTGGCGATCGCGCCAATAGTTCAACCAGTAGTTCTTCAAATCAATGATGAAACAGTGCCTACAAGTTTAGATGAAGACTTGTTTAATGATTTCTCTTTTGAGCAAGAATTGCCTGAACGTAATAGTTCCACATCTCTGGATATTCCCAATACAGATGAGGCTATGGATGCTATCAAATCAAAAATCCCTAAGCAAAATTTGAATCAATTGCTTATGCTCATGGATGAACAGGATCAGACTAATAGCAATCAGAATCACGGTGTAAAGCCGCCAGTAAAAGCCGATATGGGCGCAACAACTATCGAACGGCTCTTAGAAAATATGGAAACAATTGCTTTAGATGATGCAACCTCTTCATCTTCTTCATCCATGGTCACTTTGGAAGATTTTTCTGAAGATATTGGCTTTTAATTTAAGAAAGGGGCGCTTTGCGCCCCTTTCTTAGATCTCTTTTGAATTTAATTGTTCGCAAATCTCAACTAAACGAAAGTTAGGCGGAAATTTTCCCTCTGTTTTAATTTGTTTGACATATTCGGAAGGGATACGCCACAACAATTTACTGTCCAAAGCCTTGATAATATCCCCCCGATCAATTACGCCCGCAACTGAGCCAACAGGCGATCGCACGATCATATAACGCAATTGCTTTTGTTCAAGCAGATATATAACTGTAGAAATTGGCGTTTTCAGATCGACGGTATCAATTTCATTAAAGGATTCGATCAGCGATTGTAGGGATCTCTCTTGCCACTCGCTATGGTCAATCAGGCGAATTTGTTCAGACCTAATCAAACCGCGATCGCGCCCATTTGATGAAGCAATATAAATAGGATGCGATTCCTTATCTTCCATTAGCAAAAACTTGTCCGCAAAGTCTCTTAATGAAATCTCAGCATCGACGAGGCGAAAATCTCGCGTCATCGCGGCTTCCGCATCAATACTGAGCAAAGCCTGCTGGAGATTATTGATATAGAGATAGCCACCTGCACTGCCAAACAAGAACCATCCGATCAGTATTAGGAAGATCCCGCCGATATTTGTGAACGTTACTAATCCACCTATAATCATTGTCATGATCCCCAAAAACTGACCCGATCGCGCCGCCCATCGGATGCCAGTAAAGCGATCGCCTGTCAATTTCCAGACTGCTGCTTTAAGGATATGTCCACCTTCAAAGGGTAAAGCGGGAATAAGACTAAAAAAGCCAAATATAAGATTTATTTGAGCAAATTTGAGGACAATAATTGTCCAAATTGTCCGAACACTACCAATAGTGCTAGGCAAAGTATCAATTATTTTAGGATTATTAGAAAAAATTACATCCCCAGCAATCAGCCATGCGGCGGTAAAACCGATCGCACTGAGTAACAAACTCGTTAATGGTCCTGAGATGGCAATACTAAATACTGAAAAGGGATCCTTGGCTTCATGCTCAAAGGCAGTTGCCCCATTCATAAACTGAATATTAATAGCATCGATGTTTAAGCCTCGCGCTTTAGACGTCAGGGCGTGGGCGATTTTATTAGAAACGATTGATAAAAAGAAAAGAATTGCGGTAATCGCCCCATAGCCTAACGCAAAAGATGGCGCTAAATCAGGCTTGGCGTAGGCAGCACTCAGAATAACTGCTAGAAAGCTGAGTACGAGAAACCATGACGAATCTACATATATAGGAATACCTGCAATACTGCCGATGCGGATACCGCCTCTCATGATGTGTCTGTCCTAAATTTATTTTTTTGCTTGGCTCTGAAATCTTTACAATTGCGCTTTTGATACATTTTAGCCGTATTGACTACCATAAAAAAGGCAGCGCGTAGCGCGGTCTTTTTTATGGTTAACGCTTTTCAGGACGACAAACCATCGGATTACCACTATCACAGGTGTCATTAATTGCGGCAATCAATTCTTGCAAACGCCCGAATCCATGCTGATTAAAGTGCATGGTTAAACGGGGTAAATCGATAATATGTGAATCATTGGCTTCCTTAGACAAGGCTTGACTACGTTCGATTTTACCCTTAATCAAAATATCGCCAAAGTTGCTATTTAAGCGATCGAGATGCTCATCAGTAATTGCGGTATTTAAACGCACGACAAACAAATCACCAACCCATCGGCAGGAATGGTAAACACTGTAAAACAAAGAAATATATTGACAAGCTTCATCAATATCATCAGTGATTTTGTAAAGACTGCGATCTTCTTTGAGAATCAAGCCTCTGGCGATCAACTGCTCTTGGACAAATAAATCCCATTGCTTCCAATAGTCGCCACCTTTTTTATCCATTAATACTATGGGTCGGGGGGTAGTCCGTCCCGTTTGGCAAAGTGTCAAACATTCAAAAAATTCATCCTGTGTACCGAAGCCTCCAGGAAATAAAGCGATCGCATCACTTTCCTTGACAAAATATAATTTGCGTGTGAAAAAATAGCGAAACTTGACTAATCGAGAATCCGTAGACAAAAATCCATTGCTAGATTGCTCAAAGGGCAAACTAATATTTAAGCCAAAAGAATTATTCTCTGCCCCCTCATTTCCCGCCGCCATAATGCCGCCCCCAGCACCCGTAATTACCATAAAGCCATGCTTCGTAATTTGTTGAGCAAAGTCGTAGGCTTGACGATACTCAGGTGCATGATCATCAGTCCGCGCCGAACCAAAGATACTCACCTTACGATTAAAGCGGTGCGGATAAAACATGGCGATCGCCTTTTGCATATCCTGCAATGAACCCATCAAAATCTTCCAATCTAGCCGCTCAGTATCAGTCTGACTGAGTTGGGTAATCGTCTTCAAAGCGTTGTAAATTAGCTCTCCATTCTCGGTCGATTCAAGATTGTCAACCAATCTATGCAAATCATGAGCGAGAGCTTCGATGTCTGAATGTGAAGGAGTTGTAGCCATAGGTTACATTTTATTACATTTTATATAAGTAAGTAGGCTTAGTTAAATATAAAACCCTAAAAGGAAAGAGCGCACGCTGCGCGTACGCCGCAGGTTTTAGATCTGGATTTTAATTATGTTGAGGTACTTTGAGATGAAGTTGCTTGCTTTTCGCGCCATCTCTGTTTTCGGTTGGATTGCTATAAGCAGCCATTTCATAAGATACTGACTAAGTAATAAAAATTAACAAATAATTAATACTTAGTTATGGCAAACATTACGTTTGTGAATGAAGGCAAAGAGGCGATCGCGATGGATGGCGTAAACCTCCGCATCAAGGCTCTCGAAAACAACATCGACATCTACAAATTTGTTGCGAAGCTCACTAACTGCAATGGTTATGGTCAATGTGCCACCTGTGTTGTAGAGATTGTGGATGGTTTAGAAAACCTCTCCCCCAGAACTGAATTTGAAGAAAAAAAGCTCAAGAATAAACCTGCAAACTATCGTCTTGCCTGTCAAACCTTGGTCAATGGTAATGTCAGCGTGAAAACAAGGCCATAGTTTTATGCATCAATCTCGGTAAAGCCGAGATTGACATAGAGATATGTGCGGTAAAACGTACTCTTTACGAATATCCATAAGCAAGCAGTAAATGCTACGTTAAACTAGAATAGTTGTCCATGAATCCTTTAGGCGACAGAGAAACCCCCTATGGCGCGTGATTATTACGAAATCCTTGGAGTCGATCGCAGTACTGACAAAGAGGAAATCAAACGAGCGTATCGACGTTTGGCTCGAAAATATCACCCCGATGTCAACAAAGAAGCGGGGGCAGATGAACGATTTAAAGAAATTAACCGTGCTTACGAAGTTCTCTCGGAACCAGAGAGTCGTGCGCGGTACGATCGCTTTGGTGAAGCTGGCGTATCAAGCGGTGGCGGCGGCGCACCCGATATGGGCGATATGGGTGGATTTGCCGATATCTTTGAAAGCTTCTTTAGTGGCTTTTCTAACACGGGTCAACAGCAAGCACGTCGTCGCAGTGGCCCCACTCGCGGTGAAGACTTACGCTTCGACCTCAAGCTAGAGTTTCGGGAAGCCATATTTGGTGGCGAGAAACAGATCAAAATTTCTCACCTAGAAACCTGCGGAACCTGCAACGGATCAGGGGCAAAAGCAGGTACAAGACCTCGCACCTGTGGAACCTGTAGTGGCACTGGTCAAGTCCGTCGGGCTACTCGTACGCCTTTCGGCAGCTTTACCCAAGTGTCTACTTGCCCCACCTGTAATGGTACGGGGCAAACCATTGAAGACAAATGCGAAAGCTGTAATGGCTTAGGACTCAATCAAGTTACCAAAAAACTAAAAATCACTATTCCCGCAGGCGTTGATAGCGGCACAAGACTGCGTGTATCTAACGAAGGTGATGCGGGACAACGTGGTGGTCCTTCTGGTGATCTTTATGTTTACTTGTTTGTCCAAGCTGACAACGAGTTTGAGCGTGAAGGTATTAATATCCTGTCAGAGCTAAAGATTAGCTATCTGCAAGCAATCCTTGGTGACAAAATCTCCATTAACACTGTTGATGGTAAAAAGCCGCTTACGATTCCCGCAGGTACGCAGTCTGACACGGTTTTAACCCTAGAAGGATTAGGTGTGCCAAAGCTTGGCAATCCAGTGGCGCGTGGCGATCATTTAATCAGAATCAAAATTGATATCCCCACCAAAATTGGCAACGAAGAGCGCGAAGTTCTCGAAAAGCTTAAAGAAAAGCAATTTGGTAGTGCGTCTAAGTCTGGTATCGGTGACATTCTCGGCGGTATATTTGGTAATCACTAAAAATCACTCAAGTTTTAAGGATGAGCATTACTCATCCTTAAAATTAGACAAATAAGACAGCAAAAAGATATGTGCATTCAAGCAGTTAAGTCCATCGATTTACGCGGTGTTCCCTGTCCACTTAGTTTTGTGCGGGCAAAGTTGCATCTCGAAAAACTAGAAACAGGACAATTATTAGAAGTTTTGCTAGATGGCGGTGAGCCGATTGAGCAAGTTCCTAATAGTTTGATTTCAGATGGTCATCAGGTCAAAGGCATTGAAGAGCGCGATCGCTTTTTTGCATTAATAGTTCAAAAAGCATGATGCAAGTATGGCTATGTTGGCTCTAATAGGTACAGTCTTGGCTGTGCAAGCCAACTTTTATCGGGTTAGGTTAGACCAAACTTTTTGTTTAGATTTGCTTGATGAATCTGGCAAAACCTACAGTCAATTTATTGATGAACTGCTTTGCACCCGCCGCGCTAGGCTGAAAAAAATTGGGCAGCAGATCTGTGTCGGCGATCGCGTCACCATTGAGGAACCTGACTGGCATGGTAAACGTGGGGCGATCTCTGAGGTAGACCCGCGCCGTAATTTACTGGATCGCCCAACGGTAGCAAATGTCGATCGCATTTTATTAGTTTTTGCCCTTGCGGAGCCAAATCTCGATCCGCACCAACTCAGCCGATTTTTAGTTAAAGCTGAAAGCACTCAAGTTGAAGTTTTACTATGCCTGAATAAGCGCGATTTAGTTAGCGATCAAGTATGGGATGATTGGCGCGATCGCTTGACATTGTGGGGCTATCCGCCGATCGCGATTAGCACCTATAACAATCAAGGCATTGAGGAACTCGCGCAGCATTTACAAACGGGTGTAACCGTAGTGGCGGGACTTTCAGGTGTTGGTAAATCTAGCCTGATTAATTTACTCATTCCAAACTTACAAGTTCGGGTCGGTGAAGTTTCCCAACGCTTAGGGCATGGACGACATACCACGCGCCATGTGGAGCTATTTGCCTTAGCTGCGGGGGGCTATCTCGCGGATACCCCTGGATTTATGCAACCAAATTTAACGGTGACCCCTCAAGAATTGGCGGATTGTTTTCCCGAAGCCAGACAAAGATTAGCCGCAGGAGATCTCTGTCATTTCAATAATTGTTTACATCGCCGCGATGAACCAGATTGCGTAGTGCGCGGCGATTGGGAGCGCTATGAACATTATTGTGCCTATCTTGAAGAGGCGATCGTTTATCAGCAAAAGCTCAAAAACACGACCAATGCTGATGCCTCTGTGAAGGTGAAAGATACTAGCGATGGTAAGCAGCAACAGGAACCCAGGCTACTTAAAAAGCGCTATCGCCGCGAGTCCCGCCGTAGTGAACATCAAAATCTTGATTATGATGAAGAGCAATAAGCAGAAAAGAGAGTTG
>DCSN01000199.1:0-4618 GCA_002325645.1 Pseudanabaena sp. UBA1465 | reverse complement strand
CAACTCTCTTTTCTGCTTATTGCCTATTTTTGAAAGCGCGGCAAAGCCGCGCTTTCAAAAATCTTTAAGGCTGAATTTGAGCGATCGCTTCTAGCATAGACAGACAAGGTAACAGGTGTAACTGGAGAATCTCGTTGGTTTTTACGCGAATTGCTGGAGAAATCATTGCGGTTAGTTGTCCCCAAGAGCGCGATCGCTTTTCAATATCTCCCAAACAGCCCGTTGTCAGCATTACTGTGTCATCTAGCAACAGATCAAACCAAGTGCAAATACCATGAAGCTGTCCATCGGCAATAACAGGAACCTCAATCATTTGTTCAGTTAATTCCATCTGTCCACCACCAAAATCAAGTTGGGCGAAGCAGTAAGGATCAGAAAGCGGGCGATAAATATGCTGATCGATCTGTCCTATAAAAGCAGGTCGAGGATATTGAAACTCGTTAAAACCACTGAGGTCGAAACCAAGGGACTGATCCACCCAATAGCGTTGATGTAATTCAGGACATTCGATCGCCATCAAATAGAAATTTGCACCTGAGGGGATGACTTTGGCATTAGGTTTGAGCAGATGCTTTACGGCGTGCGCGATCGCCTCAAAAGCTCCCTCCGAGGGCAGCCAAGCCCCAAATATTTCGGTAATCAAAATATCCGCAGGTTCTGGCAAGTCATCGGGAATCACTAAATCATGGGACAGCTTATTGATTACCTGAATTTGGGATTGATAGCCATTAGTTTTGATAATTTGTCTCGACTGAGCCGCGATCAAATCTTCAGTTTCACAGGTGATTACCTGCTTTGCACCAGATTTTGCAGCCATCATCGCCAACAGTCCTGAGCCTGTGCCAATTTCCAGTACAAGGGAGTCAGGGGTGACATAGTTCGCGATCGCCTCTTGATAGGGCAGATTACGCGCCGTATCATTCATCATCCAGTAATGCCAACTCTGGATATTTTCTTGATATAACGAGAGCATCGCTTCACGGGCAGGCATATATTCGGGATCAACTTTTAAAGCAAGCTGGAAATATTGCACCGCCTTGCTTAATTGCCCTAAATAGCGATACGCAACTGCCAAATTATGATAAATCTCCGCCGATTCGCCTGCTAAGGATAGCCAATTTTCATAGGCTGAAATCGCTTCTGGATAAAGTCCTACATTATGCAGCACCTCTGCTAATTGTTGGTAGGCTGGCAAAAATTTAGCATCTAAGGCGATCGCTTGCCGAAGATCGGCAAGGGACAACTCGACTTGTTGTTGGGCATAGTAAGTGCATCCGCGATGATAATAGCCCGTCGGTGACATCGGCTCCAGTTGTAAAACTTGGTTAAAATCAGCCAGCGCTTGATCGAAATTCCCCTGTTGCAAATAAGCCATACCCCTTGCCAGATAAGCATCGACATAGCGAGGATTAATCCATAGAGCTTGGTCATAGCTTTGCTGCGCCGCTTGCCAATCTCCTTCAGCCGCCTTTGCTAAACCCCACTGCACAAAGTTCTGTAGTTGCATAGCCATGCGATCGCTCGTCAAATTAAAAATAGGATTTAGCAAAGAAATTTCTCAACCCATTATTACAGCCTATTGAGGTTTGGGTATTCCAGATAAATTTTGAAAAAGCTTGCTTCGCAAGCTTTTTCAAAATTTATCTGGGTTTTAAGAAAGCGCACAGCGCTGTAATTTGCTGTAATAGGTTTGCAAGGCGCGATATAGTAGCTAACGAGCTTTATGCTTGTCACCCCAACGAAGGTCATAGCTTGATTTAGATATGAAAAACTATATTTCCCTTGCTGCTGGTTTAGTCTTATTTGCAACTAGTGCTTGCACACCATCTGCGCCTGTATCTGATAATGCCACGCCAACCAAGGCAGCGTCACCTAACGTAACATCCTCAGAGAAGCCTTCAGAGAAACCTAAAGATGGTGCAACACCAGCATCAAAAACCGATGAAAAGCCCAAAACAAATGGCTCTGAGGGCTGGCAAGATTACAAATCATCGACTGGGAAATTTAGCGTGCAATTGCCCAGTAAGCCACAGGAGCAGTCTCAAGACCAAACCACCGATGTAGGGACAATCAAGCTAAATATGGTGATTGCTGAAGCTAGTGATTCAGGTTATTTTGTTGGCTATGCAGACTTTCCTAATAAAATTGCTAATCCTGCGGATGTCCAAAAAGGTTTAGCCGATTCAGTCAAAGGTTCAGTGGCAAATCTCAAGGGGGAAATTAGGTCTGAGAAGGAATCCTTGTTGGGTGATGTTCCTTGTCGTGATTTTGAAGCTGTTGGCAAAGTAAAAGCAACAGATGTATTAATGAAGGGTCGATTTTGTCTTGCCGACAATCGTTTGTATCAGGTATTCGCTCTAGGTGCTAAAGATGGATTGGCTGCGGCTGATGTCGATCGCTTTATTAATTCTTTCAAACTAGAAAAATAATCTCTAAATTAAAACCCAGAGAGATTTTAAAAGCGCGGCAAAGCCTTGCTTTTAAAATCTCTTTACTGTAATTAGTTAAATATTTGACTAGCGATCGCCGCCGCTAATCTCTCAGAACCACCTTTTTCGCCAATCCGTTCTAAACCATTTTGTTTGCAACGCTCTAAATAATCTTGGTCATATAAAGTCCGTTTAACACATTGAGCAGCTTCTAGCAAAATTGCAGGCGTAGCAGGTTTATTACCAATTGTTTGGACTGATAAACCAAGAAGGCGTTGTTGAGCTTCGGCAAAACGATAGGAAAATTGTGGTCCATTGCCCATAATTTGCACAATCGGTTTACCCAACCCAACCGCTTGCTCAACAGCCGTCCCTGCCATGCCAATTACCAAATCGCATTGTTGTAAAATATCGGGAAAAGCATCATCAAAGCAAAGCACACTAATATTTTTTTCAGGGTGATGCAATTTACCATCAGCATATTCCCAACCTGATTGAGCCGCAATTTCAGACAATTGAGACATCAAGCTAGGTACAATCGCCGCCCGAAACTGCACAGGGCGAGGCATAAATTCTGCGGCGATCGCCAGACATAACCGCAGTTGCAGCGTCAGGTTTTCCGCCGCTTCGGGTAATCGGCTGCCTGCCAATAGCGCAATCATCGGTACATTGGCAACCAAACTAAGATCTTTCCCCTTTAGCTCAAGTACATCCATAAATGGATTTCCGAGAAAATCAACATTTTTATATCCCCTTTCCCTAATTAGTTCTGCACTATAGGCATCGCGGGTGAGAATTTTTCGGCAACGGGGCGATCGCATAATTAGTGATATTCCCCAACGAGGATCATATCGATTTTCGTAAAAACCTGATGACGAGACTAAAAATACCGCATAGGGCAATCCTGTTAAGTAGGCAAAAATAGCAGGCAGAACATCTCCAGTAGAAAAAACGAAATCACAGGTTTTGCCGCAAGTCCTTGCTGCTTGAATTTGTTGCCAAGTGAGACTAATTAAACCAGATTGAAGATCTTCAATTTGCTTCCACAAATTCATATAGGCAAACCCTCCCGATGGCAGAGCTTGGGTGGGCGCAACAATTTCTACCCCAGCCCGACGATAGGAATTGCCATCACCAACAAGGGGTAAAGCAATCGCCTCAACAGAAGCATACTTACGCCGCAAAGCTTTTAGCACCTCACAAGCATTCAAGTCTTCGCCATGACCATTACTAATAAATAAAACTCGTTTCTGTTGCATTAAAAAATTATCCCTAAACCTAAATCCTACCTAGAGAAAGTATAAAAAAACAGGCAATGCCTGTTTTTTTATACTTTTTGTTTATTGTTAACTTGACAGTTCCAATTTTTTAGGCGATCGCTTACTTTTGCAGATGGATTCGCAATCTCCTCTTGATTTCTAGGGCGGAAATAACCCTGCGAATAATAATGAACTAAACCCGCATACTCTCGTAGTACAATTTTGAGCCTCTGAATTGTACTCCATTGCAAGGGTAAAGAGGATGCGTAAGGAATAACTTTAAATCCATAGTTCTGGAATAAAATTTTAGCTCGCAGTAAATGCGGGAAATCTGTCAACAACAATATTTTTTGAATACCTTTAGGATATAGGATTGCATTTGTAAACTGCACATTCTCTTCCGTTGTCTGAGAGCATCTCTCACCACTCATTATAGATTTTGGAATTCCTTGTTTTTCTAATTGGTCAATAGTTTCTTCTGCATCTAACATGCCACTAACAAAAATTATAGGCGCTCTTTTATTTTTCCAGAGTTCAGCCGCTACTTCCACTCGTCCAGAACGTAATGGAGTACCTCTTCCCAAAACAATAATCGCATCAGTATTTTCACCAGTATCTTGAGGGATAGAGAAAGTTAAACCTTGGCTCGCCAACGCAAGCATAATTGGCGAAGTTATAAACAGATAGATTAATCCGATAACAGCCAATGGTAAAATGATATTACGCTTCCACCATCTAGAGCTAATCAGCCAAAGCAACCACAGGGTCGTAAAAAAAATTAGAACTTCCATATTCAATCAATTGACACTCTAATCAATGGAAGGATTTACTTAAAAATGTGGCAACCTGGGAGATAATTATATTTCCAAAGTAGCTCATCAATATTTTACCATTTCGAGCATTTTAGTTCACAAGCGAAAGCCCCGCACT
>DCSN01000217.1 GCA_002325645.1 Pseudanabaena sp. UBA1465 | reverse complement strand
TGTAAACGGATAGAGTGCGGGACTTCTCACTCACATTAGTTAAAAACTTTCAGAGTTTGGCGACAAAACTCGCGTAAATTTTCGGCTCCATCATCCATTGGCAGCGTATCACCGAAAAATTGCCAATTGTCCACAGTCGAGAATCGCCAACGTTCGCCTTTATAGTCATGCCCACTCGCCTCAATCCCGATCGCCCGCAAATCGCCATCCACAGGATCTTCATAGAGGCGGATCTGGAAGAGAATACTCCGCACCCTAAGCCGCCAGCTTACCCCAGGGAAATGAAAACCGACATCAATTGAGTCAGGGTCAAGCAACCTGCGCGTATCGGAATTATTGAGCCAAGGTTTTAAATCAGAACGTGCAGCAGGGTAAATGGTTTTAAACAAATTAACAACGGTGGCGATTTTGGTTGCCACATCCACATTCTTAGCTTGTTCGGCAGCATTCACGGGCAAGACCCTCACATACAGCATTGTGCGCTTGAAACTAGAAAAGTAAAGCTTGATTAGCTTTAGTAGCTGATTTTAGCACTTGCAAATCATAAATCGAATTAACTAGCGATCGCTGTAGCAATTACAGCATTTTTTAGAGCTTAACTGGCGCTAGATCGGGAGTATCTGTAAATTTTGCCAAGACATTTTGATCAAAACTTAGGCGATCGAGCAACCTCGCAAACTCCTTACAACATTCCATCGAGTTCTGTAAAATTTGCTCTTGCGAAAACTTGATCATAATCCAACCTAAATTAACCAAAAATCTTTCTGCCAAATCATTTCGCATCATAATTGCGGCATTTTCGGAAGGCGCACTAATTTCGATCGCAATGTGAGCATTAGTAACAGGGTCAATGTAGGTGAGTGCAGGATTCCAGTCATATTCAATGCTAGAGATATGTAGTTTTAAGCCATGATAGAGAGTTCCTGATAGATTTTTTTGAAGCTCCATCCCGAATTTATAAATAAATTCTTCAAGTTCTGCGATCGCATTTTGGCTTTCTGTAATGCTGATCGCCTGATCATTGGCAGGTATCTTGGCAAAGAATTTCTGAAATTGATGTTGGCGAAACTCAAGAATGCGCTGTGGGGCATGGGCGATCGCTAACTCTCGCTGATACGCAACTTCTTGATGCGAATAGGCTTCAAACTTGGTTAAGTAGCGCTGGATTGAATCTTGATGCCTTTGGGAGCGTCTTTTATAAGTATCAAACTGAATTTTGATCCGAATGATAATTGCTACCGTTCCCACAATTAGCAAAATTATCCCTAATTCCTTAGCGATCGCCGTAACCACCGCAACGACCAATACCAACCCGAAAGTTAACCCTAAAGTTTCCTGAATATGAATCGGTGTAGGCTGCCGAAAGGGAGGCACGCTGGGAATATCGATATTAAATTTGGGCGCATCGGGTTTGGACTGCGCGATTCGCTGAACTTCAGGGGGAATGAGAATAACAGGAAATTGACGCATCATGGTGATTTGATTACTTCGGTCAAAAATTAAAGGGGGCGCTTTGCGCCCCCTTTATCTAAAATCTATAGCGCACGCGCCATAAATTTTAGGGTTTTATGTTTAGCTGCGCCTAGCTATTTCGATTCAAATTCAAACATTATCTAGCCCAGGGATAGAACGGTATAACTGCACATACTTTTCGGCTGAAGTTTCCCAACTAAAGTTAGATTTCATGCCGCGTTGTTGCAGCGATCGCCAAGCATCGGTATAACGATAACTCTCCCATGCGCGTACCATGCAGGTATACAGATCCAATGGCTCATAGCGATCGAAGCTAAAACCTGTACCTGTCTGAGTAATAGGATCATGGAATGACACCGTATCAACCAAGCCACCTGTACGGCGAACAATCGGTACTGAACCATAGCGCAATGCAATCAGTTGGCTAATACCGCAGGGTTCAAAACGACTAGGCATCAAAAAGGCATCGGAACCTGCATAAACGCGATGGGATAGCGCCGAGTTAAATAAAATCTGTGCCGACATCCGACCAGGATAACGGGAAGCAATTTGCCAGAGTTGTGACTCGTAGTAACGCTCGCCTGTACCTAAAACCACAAACTGAGCGTCGGTATAGGCTAAGTAACGTTCGAGGGTTTGCAATAGCAAATCAATACCCTTTTGTTCCACCAAACGTCCGACCATACCGATTAAAAACGTACTAGGGTTTGCCACTAGTCCTAATTCCTTTTGCAAGGCGATTTTATTTGCCATGCGATCGTCAAGGCTGTCTATGGAGTAGTTTTGGACCAAGGCTGCATCAGTGGCAGGATTTTCTAGCTCCGTATCAACACCATTTAAAATCCCCCAAGGTTTTAGGAATGAAAGTATCCCTTCTAATCCTTCACCATAAGCGGGAGTACAAATTTGTTGAGCGTAGGTGGGGGAGACGGTATTAACGCGATCGGCATATTTAATCCCAGCCGCCATCGTGTTATGAGCGTCCATATACCAAGGAGTCCAAGTGATCTTATCGAGGAACCATTTCCAAGGTCCTTGATAGGCTAGATTATGAATTGTAAATACAGTGCCAATGTCCGAAACTTGGTGCATCCATACAGGAATCATCCCTGTATGCCAATCATGGCAATGAATGATGTTTGGCTTCCAATAGTTCCATGCAAACTCAGCAACGGCATTGGCAAACATCGTAAACCGCCAATCTTCGTCTTCACCACCGTAAACACGAGCAGGAATAAATGAGCCATGCCCCATTAAGTACAAGGGGACATCTGTACCTGGTAATACTGTCTCAAAAATATCAAATTCCTGAAACATGGCATAGCCTTTCCATTTCCATTCAGGATTTTCTTTGAGCTTGTCGGCAACTACGCCGTAGTAAGGCATGATGATCCGCACATCATGTCCCATTTTCTTGAGAATTGGGGGGAGTGCGCCCACCACGTCTGCCATGCCGCCAACTTTGGCAAGGGGAGCAACTTCAGCCGCCGCAAATAAAATTTTCATTCGTTGATCATTACTCGTATTTCAGGCTTTACCTATTTTCACGCATAGCGCGATCGCTATAGCAGCAATTTTTACAAGCGGGGCTTAAGAGTTTAACAAACGGAGCGAAATTGCCCTTCCTCGCCGACTCGC
>DCSN01000114.1:12926-26699 GCA_002325645.1 Pseudanabaena sp. UBA1465 | reverse complement strand
CTTGAAAATTTATCTGGGTTTTAGGAATATTTATGAATAAGAAGCTACAGGATCAACTAATAATCCTGATAGGACATTATGCAAAATATTTGTCTGCTCTAACATTCCCATATGTCCACAGTTAGGAAGTTCAAAAACATTTTCGCCATAACCATTAAAGGAAGGATGAAAACTGGCAAGATGACGCACATATTTAGGTTCCATAATCCTATCATTGGCTCCCGCAACAAAATATATCGGCTGACGCAATTGCGAAACGATTTGCGGCAATTTGTGGACTTCTTCTTCATTAGTGGAATCCAGCAAAGTCCCTCTAGCGGCAGCATAATTTGCAGAAACAAAATCGATCGCCCGTTGTTTACCCCAAGATTTTTCTAACGGACTGTAAACGCTATCTTTAGCAAACTGAGTATGGACTAAGGGTACATTTTGGATCCATTTAGGGCGCAATTTGAGAATGATTTTACCTGCGGTACGGAATTTCTCAAATTCTTCTTTGATGTAAATACCGCCCCCAGCATTGAGACAAACTACGCCCAAAACCCGATCGCTTAATAAATTAGCCGTCCACAGCGCGATCGCGCCGCCAAGAGAATGCCCCACTAGCCAAATCTGATTAAGCTCTAGGCGATCGAGTAATTCCTCCAAATCCTTGGCATAGCTGACTAGGGAATATTCATCGCGATCGCCTAGCTGTGATTGACCAAAGCCCCGCAAATCATAGGCTAAACATTGAAAATTTGGCTGCAACTGATTAATTAATGGTTGCCAATAGGCTTGACTAAGCATCCACCCATGCAAAAAAGCGATCGTAAAAGGAGATTTCGCGCCCGAAGGTGGCGGTGTGAGGCTATAGCTGTGTTTTGCGCCTTGAATGATCACACTAGACATATAGAAAAAAGCCTATGGTTAGAGACAAAATGCGATCGCTGATTTGATCATGATCATATAGCAAGACAAGGGGCTTAAGTCCCTTGTTCCCCATAAACCCTTATTCCCCTCTCCTGCGGGAGAAGGGGATGAGGGTTCCGCGTAACATCAGTAATTAAGTTAACCAACTTTTAATAAAGAAATATATTGTCATCGCCGTACCAACTCCAGTCACAAAGCGTCTTACTAAAATCGGTGCAATTTTTTGGGCATAGTGAGCGCTGAGATATCCCCCGATCGCTGCCCCGATCGCCGCGATGATTGCCTGTTGCCAAAAAATCACCCCTGCAATCACAAAAGGAATTACGGTGACTGCGTTAATGCAACTAGTCAAAATCGTTTTGTAAGCGTTCATGCGATGGATATTAGTCATCCCCATCAGCGCAAAGGAGGCAAGGAACAAAATTCCCATGCCACCCCCAAAAAATCCCCCATAGACCGCCACAACTAACTGCAAAATTGTAATGAATACGGTTCGTAATTGCTTTAATCTTGCAAATTGTTCTTGTTTTCGTTCCACCCATGCGGTTAATTTTTTGCTAAAGGCAAAGGCTAAGGTTGCTGTCAGCAATAGATAGGGCAAGATTCTCAAAAAAACTATAGGTGGGGTTCTTAATAGCAAAACTGCCCCAATAAGCCCGCCGATCGCGCCTAATACGCATACCTGAATCAAGGCGCGTTTATCCTTAGAAACCTCATTGCGATAGGCTCCCGCACTAGCTAATGTTCCTGGTAATAAGGCGATCGAATTAGTTGCATTGGCGGGAATCGGCGGAATTCCCACAAACATTAAGACTGGAAATAATATAAAGCTGCCACCACCTGCGATCGCATTGAGTCCCCCCGCCAAAAAAGCTGCACCAAAAATCAGTAAGTATTGCCAAAACATAATTAGAATTCTTTACCTGTAACATTACGCTGCATTACAGCGCTTTGCGCTTGCTTAAAACCCAGAAATATTTTTAAAAGCGGCGCGAAGCGCCGCTTTTGGGATCTTCGGCGTGGGTATATTTTTTTTGCGGGTTAACTCAATTTTCTGCAAGGCTCGACAAATCGTGGACTGACTTACCAATATCTCTGTCTTTTCCGCGAACCTTTGCCTGATTTCTAGCAAGGTTATGTCATTTTGACCATCAATGATTGCTTCTAGGATTGGGTAATGGGTTGCGTTGACTTTGGCTACTGCTCCTCCTCCATGGGGTTTTGCTGCCACACTCCCTGTTTGTTTTTGTCTTTGTACCAGATTATTGACACAGCTTCGACTTACCGCAAACCTATCTGCTACTTCTTTCATCGTGGTTTCTCCTTTTTGATAGCCTGCGATTACTCGTTCTCTCAAATCCAGTGAATATGCTTTTCCTGTTTGCATTTTCTCTCCATTTTACCTTGCTCTTGCTCATTTGAAAACTGCTATAAATTATGGATATTTCATTTTGATACTAACTAGTTATAATACTATCGATAACTTTGCTGAAGAGGGTAAAACGTATGATTAGCCGTGAGCAGCTTATCCAAGAACTTATTGAGGTTCCAGATGATTTGGTTAAAGTGGTTTTAGACTTTTTGCATCGGGTTAAGACAACCCGTATTCACCATCCTTTAGCAAAATTTGCGGGTATTTTGAGTGATACCGAATCTGCTGATTTGCAGAACGTAATTAGATCTGATTGTCGTCAGGTGGATATAAATGAGTGGTGAAATTGCGCTAGATACTTCTGTTGCAGTTCCGTTTTCTCAATGGCGATCCTGAAGTTGTCTCAAGGGTTTTGGCGTTGCCAGAAATATTTTTGTCGGCGATTGTGTCGGGGGAGTTATTGTTTGGCGCTGAGAACTCTACCCGCGCATTAAAAAATTTACCTCGCTATTTGGAGTTTATAGAGGCTTGTGTGGTTGTTCCGATTGAGAGAAAAACGGCGGTTATTTATGCACAAACTCGTTTGGCTTTGAAGCGGAAGGGACGACCAATTCCGATGAATGATGTTTGGATTGCGGAGCATTGTTTGGAACGGGGTTGGGTGCTTGTGACTGATGATTCAGATTTTGATTATGTGGATGGTTTGGTGATAGAGCATTGGTAAGGACAGCGATCGCCCCTCAACACCCACAAACCCGATCGCCTATTCCCCTCAATTCAAATAGCGATCGCACATTTCTACATCCTGTCCCATATATCCAATAAATATTTCAGGCTCGATAAATGATTGGTTGACTTGCATCTTTTAATCAGAGCATCAAGATATTTCTTATCTTCAAGGGTTTTTGGTCTTTCTTTTTTGTAAAGCAAGCCAAATTCTTGCAAATATTGCTTGAGGTATTTTTCGTGAAATCTGGCTTTGGTAATATACTCAGGTGGACAATTCATTAATTCAGGATCGTTGGTGAGAATGTCATAGTAAGGCTGAAAAAGTGAGAAAAAGTCGGAATTGCCCTTGGCTGGGTATTGAGCAGGAATATCGGCATTGCCTAGCGCCCAAGTTTCAAAACAGCAATTTTGAATGATGATGTGAAATTCTGTATTTTGGGTTTGATCTATGCCCAGTTTAGTTTTGAAGTCTTCTAGTTTGGCGTGAATTTCATCGAATCTAGTTTGATAAGGATCATCTTCTGAATCTACACAAATGAAGAAATGATCGATGTTGTTATAGTTTTTGATGTCTAGTAAACATTCTTCTAATCGGGAGCGTCCTCCATAGATTTTTGGAGCGCTTATCATGTTGGGATAGCCATTACCTGCAATGATTCGACATGAGTTAGTGGTCATATCTTCAGGTCTTTCTACAAAGTCGATCTCAGGAAATAGATGTGATAGCCAAGCTTTGTAGACTTTCGGTTCTGTTTTCGCTCCTTCAACCAAGAACAAAAGGTTCACGCAGTTTGTTCCTCATGTTCGAGTAAGTTAATTAGTTGTGTGAACTTGTCTAGACTAGATGCTGTATTGAGTTCAGGAATATCTACAGCTTTTCTAGTTCTGATTGTGCTGTTGGTTCTGCTCACTAATTGCCAAGTTTTCCAAGGAATGTTATTGATGATATAGGGATGATGACTGGTTAAGATAAATTGGAGATTTGGCGATTTGTCTAGGATAAAGTCGGTTAACTGGGGCATACAGTTAATGCCTAAGCTATTCTCAAATTCATCCACCACAAATACTGATCCTTCAGGAGCGGATGTTATTTCTATCAAATAGGTTAGGGTGACGTACATACCAGATGAGATTCGATGTTGAGGAATCCAGTTTTCTGATCCGTGTTCTTGAATTTCAAGGAGAAGATTATAGTTTTTATCAGACTGTTTATTTACAGTGACTCTGATATCATTTACACTGGGGAAAATCTCAATATAAGATTCTTTGATCTCATCAAATATTTGCGGAAAATATTCTTTTAGGTAGTACGCTTTAAGTATTGTCGCGAAATGTATAGAAGTTTCTTTAAATGTTTCTAGAGTTTTGGTATAAGCATTCTGATCGGTATTTATTGATTTTAATTGAGTATTTAAAGATGGGGATAGAATTAAGCTACTAGGATCGAAATTAACAGATATTTCTACATTTTGAAGTGTTTCATTAAAAATAAATCTTTTGAATGCATCGGCTATTGGGGCTATAGATTCTTCTTCGGCGAGAAGAGCGATCGCACTTTCAGTTCTTTTAAGTTTTGGTATTTGATTTTGATTTAATGTAGATTCTGTTTTAGTGCGATGAAGAATTTCTATAGGCTCGTTATCTTCTGCAAATTTAATGAGCTTTTCATCGACAATTTCAGAGTGATTTTTCTCACTAGAAAAAGTTTTTTCAGTTGGGCTTAGTGCTTTTAGCCCCCATCTATATTTTTGTCCTAAATGAGAAAAGTCAATAGACCATTCTACATTTTCTAACATTTGGACTTCGCCTTGAGCTACATTACAGATTAAAAAAAGTGCTTTAAGAATTCTAGTTTTCCCGACTCCAGAAGCACCAACTAACAGATTTAAGTTCTCAAAGTAAGTTCTCTCTAGATGCCAATTTTGGCTATTATTTTTAAATTTAAAACTATTGATTTTCATGTTGTAACTTTTGCCGCTTCGACTTTATATATAATTTGTTATCATAAAGTTTGATGGATAGCCTAAATCTCCACATCAAACAGCGATCGCCAAGATACTCAAACTAGTCAAAATACTAATTGTTGTTAGAATTGAATATTTAAAGCAATCCCCGTTTTTTTAGTTTAGCAAGTGCATCGGCAGCAGCTTCTTTTTCTGCATCTTTCTTGTTGCGACCTTTGCCTTCACCATAGATCTTGCCATTAACATAAACTTTGGCTAGGAATTCGGGAGCATGAGACATTCCACCAATCTGCTCAGTTTCGTACTTAGGAGGAGTTGTGGCTCCATTTGCCTGCACGAATTCTTGAAGCTTATTCTTTGAATCTATGCTTGAACGAACAATCATCACATCTTTGGGTACAGAGTCAAATAGTTGTTCTATTAAAGGACGAAGTACATCGATATTACGTTGATTATCTAAGTAGTAAGCGCCAACAACCGCTTCAAACGTACTGCTCAGAATATTAGGATTGGTATAACCACCTTCTCTTTTTGCCCCTTCCCCCAAACGGATTCTAAAATCCAGTCCAACTTCAGTCGCAAATCGAGCCAGTTGTTTTTCATCCACAAGCGCAGAACGTCTGCGAGTCATTTCATCTTCTGCCATTTCAGGATTTTGTTCATATAGATATTCTCCACTAATGAAATTAAGAATGGCATCGCCAAGAAATTCTAGTCTTTCATTATGTCCAGATTCATCAAAGTTTTCATTCACAAAAGAGCGATGAGTAAGCGCACGACGAAGTAATTTTTCGTCATTAAAAATCAAAAGTTTATGCATTTTTATTGACTTTATTTGTTAGGAATATAATTGTTTAAAACAACTAAAACCTAAATACTAAATCTAGGTTTTAGTTGATCAAAATCTATTTGCCAGAGTTGTTCAAAGACGAACTTTTATGCTTTTGTGGAGGCGGGAAAAGACTATTTCCACGCGAATTATTACAGTGATAGCAGGTAAGGCGCAAATTTTCTAGACTATTTGAGCCGCCTTTACTTTTAGGGATCAGATGATCAAGATTAAGTTGGTCGAACAAGAAATTGTCTTGACACCAATAACAACACAAACCGAACCCCAGACCATTGGCAAGCTCAAGTTTTTTAGAATCTTTTTGCTTCTTAGACATTTCCTTAGGCATTTCAATGAACTCCGTTAAATAATTGTTTAACAGACTTGAAACATCAAATTGCCAAATATAGAAGAACGATATGCTTATACAGCATGCTTGTTTAATATATTTGACAGTGAACGTCTTAAACATAATACCTGTACTTCTCAATTCAGTACATACCTCAGTATGTTGAACCGATACCTTTAGTAAGAGTAGAGTGTATCTTCTCCAATTAGTGTCGAGCCAAAATAGTGAGGCTGTACAAAAGTGAGAAATACAGGTGTTATGTATAAGACGAAAATCAAATACTTGATATTTATTTGTCTTAACTTATTTAACTACAGATAAACTTATTTTGTCAATAGTTTACAAAAAGAAATTTACTGAGTTGTTATTTTAATTTCAATAAACAAGTTTATAGATTTTTAGTATATTGGGCGATCGCTTTATTTTGATATTGAGCGAATCTCAAAAACTAATTCATCGAGATAGAAAGAAAATCTGATAATTCTGTAACTGCTTGAGTATCTGCTTGAGGCGACCATACAACTGCATGAGTTGACGCTAATTGATTGAGTAGATTTTGTACTGGATTAACCTTTGTTTCCAAGTTACAACCTTCTTCTTTCGCTACAGCCAGCAAAAGAAAATGGATTAACCGTAGTTTATCCTCATGGGTTAGTTGGCTAACAGTTGGTAAAAGCTCAGTAAGAGGCATAATTACGAGTAGGTTGGGTTGATCTTAGATAATGCTGGTAATTGCTTCTGTGCTTAAGCGATCGCCAAATAATTAAGCATAGTGTTTTAGCTAAGTTATTAAGATTATACGATATTCAGCCAAGCGATCGCACCCTTCATCACCCACAAAATCTGATTGACTAAATCTCAACATCAAACAGCGATCGCAATTACTGTTTAGTCTACGCTTCGTAATGCCCACCGATAGCGATGATGTATATACTTTCGTCATCAAAGCTATAAACTAGCCGATCTTTGTCAGATATTCGCCGCGAGTAATATCCAGTTAATTCATATTTCAATGCTTCAGGTTTTCCAGTTCCTTGTGTGGGATCGCCTTTTTGCATTTCTTTGAGAATATTAAACAGTTTTTTGTGAATGGATTTATTAGTTTCTCTCAGATATTCGTATGTTTGCAGGGTGTCTTCATGAAATACGACTGAGCGCATGATGCTTCTGTTTGTGGGTTTCGATTAGTAATTGAATTTGTGTAATTAATTCTGGATTTTTTAGGATGTAGTCGAAATCGAGAGATAGATTTTCTTGGTTAGGGTTCGACTTCTTAGAGTTATGCTTGAAATGCCTGATCTGTTGCATTAGGCGCGGGTTACTCAGGACATATTCGGTTTCTTGGTGAGTATCCATAAGTCTTAGTAAAGTTTATAGTCTACACTTACATTTCTAGCATATCTGATATGTCGTTGAATAGCGATCGCCCCTCACCACCCTCAAACCTGATCTCCTCAATCTCAACATCAAACTGCGATCGCCCCTCATCACCTAAAACCCGATCGCCTATCTCCTCAAAATCAAACAGCGATCACCTAATCTTAATCGGATCTCTAAACTTACATACTACAGAATAGAATTAAGCTAGTAAAGTTCAAATAATGGATATGCTAAAAACTCTTTGGGCTACTGTTGAAAAAGGAAAAATTGAGTTATTGGAGGCTTCAGAACTGGCAGAAGGGACAAAGGTATTAGTGACTGTACTTTCTGATGACTATGAGTCTGAGTTTTGGCTTCGGGCGAGTCAGACATCACTTGATACAGTTTGGGATAATACTGAGGATGATATCTATGCCCAATTACTCTAAAAATGTCATCATTTTAGTTCGATACCCATTTTCAGATTTGTCTAATGCGAAGGTTCGTCCTGCTGTAATTGTTAATGCGCCACATAGTTCTCAAGATATTTTAATTGTGCCGCTAACTAGTAAAACAGGAGCTTTGCTTGATGGGGAGTTTGTGCTTTCTAATTGGGCGGCGGCAGGGCTGAATGTTGTTACGGCAGTCAAGCGTGGTATCTATACTGTAAATAGAAGTTTAGTTGTTAAGACTGTTGGGAAGTTGCCTGATGTTGATATTGATGGACTTGAGCAATCTTTAAGAGGTTGGCTAGGTTTATAATTGCAACCCGATCGCCTAAATCTCAACATCAAACAGCGATCGCCTAACTTAGCAAAAATCAATTATGATCGAATAGATGAAATCTAAAGATTGATATCTTAAAAAATTCAAGAATATATGAAAAATGGTAAAAATTCATACAACTATACAGTTCTTCTAGAAAAAGAAGAAGATGGAGGTTATCACGCTTTTTGTCCTATTCTCAGAGGTTGTCATTCTCAGGGGGATACTTTTGAAGAAGCGATCGCTAATATTACGGAAGCTATTGAGCTATATATTGAAAGTTTAATAGCTGATAGTCAGCCTATCCCTAGAGAAAATTTAATTGTCAAACCTCTGAGTGTTTTGGTATGAGCAACTTTCCAAGTGTTAAGGCTAAGGAATTTATAAGGGTTATCGAAAAATTGGGGTTTTATTTTGATCGCCAAAAAGGGAGTCATGCTATTTACAAAAATATTCAGGGAAAAAGGGTATTGCTTAAATTTCAACCATGATAAGGGTAAAGATAAGGCGAGAGTATTTCAATCTAGGTTGGGTATCACGTCTCAAAATGCTGATCGCTTGGTTGAATTAATTCAAATTGCGGCAGTTGAAGGTCAAGTTGTACAGGAGAGTAATACAAGATTTGGTAAGGAATATAAGGTGGATTGGGAAATTCCTAATACAGGAGGTTCTGAACTGAGGACTATTTGGGAAGTTAGTATAGAGTCTGGTTATCCACGTTTGATTAGTGCTTTTTTGAAGAGAGAGAAATAATGAAAATCCCGCAGTTACTTGATACGATCGCTATTCTAAAACCAATTTCTATAGATAGACTTTCTTTAATGGAAGCGGAGTATGATTTTAATTCAGCTTTGCCAGTGGGTTTAGTTGGTACGATTGTGGATATTCATCAGGATAATCAAGGGATTGACTATCTGGTGGAGTTTGCAGATTCTGATGGGTGTGAGTTTGCGATCGCCTATTTGCAAGCTAATGAATTTCTTACTTTGCAGTATGAGCTTGTCGCGGCTTAGAATCTTAGCGGAATCGCTCCTTCATCACCCACAAAACCCGATCGTCTTTTCCCACACCAAACAGCGATCGCTCCTTCATCACCCACAAAACCTGATCGCCTAAATCTCAACATCAAACAGCGATCGCCCCTCATCACCCACAAAACCCGATCTCCTATTCTCTCAACATCAAACAGCGATCGCCCCTCAACACCCATAAAACCCGATCGCCCCCTCAATACTCACAAACCAGATTGCCTATTTTCCCATCATATATCTCGCATCTCTAGCATCTTCTATCTTTTCAATAACTTGATGTACTTGTTTCATATGGACATCATTAGAAATAGTTTTGCGTATAACTGCACCACCAGAAGAAGCAATCTCAATTACTTTTTTAATCGACAAAAAATATGAAATACAGAAGCAAAGCCCTATGAAAATTATAAGGGTTGCCAAAGTACTATTGTAAGCATCTTTCCCTAATAAGAGTCCAGTAAGAATACAAGGAACTGCTATAGCAAGTATCCAAGGATTATTAAATCTTGTAACTGCAATAGAAGCTACATTTTCCAGCATAATACTTGTCATAAAGCCAGCATTGAATGAATCTGTCTGAGATATGATCCTATGGCTAGTTAGTTTTAAACCTAATATTTCATTATTTGATAAAATTTCTTCTTCAGGTAAAAGATTCATGAGTCCAGTCTAAATGTTTGGATAGCGATAATCATAAATGGTTTGCTGTAATTTCGCTACAGCTTTCTGTTAAATTTCGGTGACACTAAAAAATTACATAAATTTCGTGGGCTAAAATTTGAGTGCTTCTATCCAAAAAATAGCAGATAAGTTAAGATTGCTTCTGACACAGCATCGGTGATATGGAATCCAAAAACTCTGACTCGATAATTCTCACGGACTTAGCCAATGGTTTCCCCGCGATTACTCCTGTATTTGGGGCAACCTTAGCCGAAGCTTGTGCTGTTTGTCTAAACGATCGCGGACATCCTCAAGGCATAAACCTTATAGTTGAAGGCGACTTTCAAGCAACATTTAAGTTGTATTGGCAACCCGTAACACCACAGATGCTTAGATGTTGGAATGATTTAGAATATACAACAGAGCAAGCAGCTTACGGTATTGCTTTTATGATTATTACCAAACTTACAGACTTTACAGTTATTGAGCGATCGCGCAAAGGTACAGGATTTGATTACTGGCTGGGTATTGAAAATGATGATTCTCTACTTCCATTTCAAAACAAAGCAAGATTGGAAATATCAGGTATTCGCGCAGGTGACGAAAAACGCATCAATATTAGATTAAAGCAAAAACTAGAACAGACCAAACTTTCTGACGGCATATTGCCAGCTTATGTTGTAGTAGTTGAATTTAGCAAACCAATAGTAATCACAGCAAAAAAATGACGCAAGTTAATGTATTACATAGAGAAGCAATGGACTTAGCAGAATTAGCTCAAGTAGCTAAACTTAAAGGTGAAATGGAGCAATTCAATCATCTACTGAGACAAGCCTTTACCCAAGAGTTAAACGCCGCCGCCTTAATTGCTAATCATTGGGAATCTGAACCAACCCGTTCTGTTTTACATCGTAGTGCCGCCTCTTTAGCGATCGAGTGTGGCGAGTTTAATATTGCTAATAGACTAATTGCAACGGCTTTATCAGGCAATCCGCCAGCCGAAATTGCCGAGGAACTACAAGATTTATTTATTCAAATTAATCTCCGCCAATATTTGCATCGGCGAGGCTTGGCTCTAGATGAAGAGAAATTAGCTGGTTTAGTCAGCAACTAGAATTCAGATCCTAATTTCAAGGCTTCTAAATTAATCGTTTTCCTGATTTGCAGAACCTATCGGTTATAGAATTAGCACCGATGGCTCAACAATTCCTTTATTTTATGGCGAGGTAAAGATATATGCAGACAATCGATATCACGTTATCCCCCACAACAAACCCAGTCAGGGATGAATGGCAATTCGTTGAGGTGTGGATCGATCCCATGCAATCACCACCCTATTTATTGGTGCTTATGGGCGATCGCATGGGTATCTGTCATATTTGCGATCCTGTGGAAAACTATCGAGTTGTGCAAACTAGCAAAAACTATGAAGAGGCGCAGCTATGGCTATTAGAAGATGAATTTGAGCCAATTAGAGGCAGATTGTCAATTGAAGATTTAGGGCTTGTCAATGCCATACTAGAAGTCAAGGATGAAAAGCCTCTTAGTTTTCAAGAAGCACTTGCTGAAATGGAAAAAGCATAGGTTGCGTCTAGTAAGATTTTCATCAAAAAGTAATTTCATGCTGATGCCATAAAGCGACGCTCACGGTCAGTCGCGTAAGCAATACAGGCTTTAAAATCTTCCCGCGTTAGATCAGGAAAATCTTCAAGTATTTCTGCTTCGGTCATATCAGAAGCCAAGTATTCAAGCACTTCATAAACCGTAATTCGCAAACCACGCACACAAGGCTTACCACCACGCTTATTTGGCTCAATTGTGATGTAATTTCGGTAGTTCATACTAGTAGTTTATAGATTAAGTGTAACGATTTGCAAAATTCCGACTTTATCAAAGCTAGATAATCTTCGGCAATCATCACAAGGCTTGCTCTAGCTTACTAATCTTAACCAAGAGATCCTTTCGCAACTCACATAAACTAAACCACTCAAACAGATCCATCTCATCCCCTAATACTCCTGATTCAAATTGTTCTTGAAACTGATGAGAATCAAGCCTATAGTTCTGTTCAAACTTACTAATATCAAGGTCATAAACAGCCAATTTCTGCCGATGACGATTTAATATTACACTGAGTAACTGACTCAGAATTCGATCTAACTCATTGCGATCGCTGCAATTTGCATTAAGTAGCTCTAATTTGTCTAATGTATTCATGGCATATACATATAACTCATTTAACATTATACCAACGGTAATTTTTCCTATAAAAAAGGCGGCGCATTGCGCCGCCTTTTTTAGTTTTACTCTACACCTTCAATGCGGTCTTCGAGTTCTTGATATAGCTCACGCAATCTATCAAGATTCTCTTCACTGGTTTCCCAATAACCGCGACCATTGACTTCTAGCAAAGTACCAACAATCTTACGGAACGAATTGGGATTGAGATTTTTGAGACGATCGCACATCTCTTTATCGTTCACATAGACATCATTGACATCTTCGTAAACCCAGTTGTCCACTGCTCCAGCCGTTGCTGACCAGCCCATTGTGTTCACAAGGCGTTTGGAGATTTCGCGCACACCTTCATAGCCACTCTTGAGCATTCCCTCATACCACTTGGGATTGAGAATCTTAGTGCGAGTATCGAGGCGAACGGTTTCAGTCAAGGTGCGGACTTGAGCATTAGCGGTGGTGGTGTCCGCGACAAAAGAGGCGGGTTTCTTGCCATCTTTGCGGAGACTGCCAACGAGCTTGGTGGGGTCAGAGTCGAAGTAGTGGGATACATCGGTGAGACTGATTTCTGAAGAGTCTAAGTTTTGGAAGGTCATGTCAACGGTCTTCAGCGAGGCTTCGTAAAGCTGACGCTGTTGGGTGTTGCTGACATTCGCACCAAAGGCGAAGGACTTGCGCGATAGATACATCTGTTGCAATTCTTCTTCGTTTTCCCATGTGCTGTTTTCCACAGCAAGGTTAACGTTGGAGGAATAGGAACCCGATGAGTTACTGAAGACGCGGGTGGCGGCTTGGCTGATGGTTAAGCCAAACTCTTCGGCTTGGTCGATCGCGTGCTTCCTAACAAAGTTCATTTCCAAAGGCTCATCGGCTTCGGCTGCCATTCTCACGGCGCGATCAATTAAGTCCATTTGGTTAACGAACAGGTCACGGAATACGCCAGAACAGTTGACGACCACATCCACGCGAGGTCTGCCAAGTTCTTCGAGAGGTGTTAATTCTAAACGATTGATGCGACCGAGGGCATCGGGCATGGGCTTCACGCCGATCATACAGAGAACTTGAGCGAGGGATTCGCCGTAGGTCTTGATGTTGTCGGTTCCCCAGAGGACGACCGCGATCGTTTCGGGATAGACTCCATTGTTATCTTGACGCTGACGCTCTAAAAGGCGATCAACAACGGTTTTCGCTGCTTGCACCGCCGCACTCGTAGGAATTGAGTTAGGGTCAAGCGCGTGCATATTCTTTCCAGTAGGTAGCACTAGGGGATTGCGGATTGGATCTCCCCCTGGGCTAGGCAAAATATAGTCACCTTCTAGAGCGCGAATGAGACCACCGAGTTCGTTATCGGCAACAATTTGTTTGAGACAGAACTCTAGAAACTCAAATAGCGGTTTGATGTCGTCTTTATTGATGTTGGCATAACCATTCTCTTGGAAAACTTCGATCCAAGGTTCGGTTTTACCCATTTTAAAGAAGTTGAGAACCGAGATTTTGGAAACTTTGCCATCATCATCGGCTTTCGCTTTCACCAATGCACCAACGGCTTTGTTCGCGATCGCCCTGAT
>DCSN01000114.1:5321-12811 GCA_002325645.1 Pseudanabaena sp. UBA1465 | reverse complement strand
CCGATCGCTTCACACATGATCCGCAACAAAGACTTCATGTTGTCTTCGGGGCGATCGAAACTGGCGATGCTGGTCAACACATCGGTGACATCTTCCACTTTCGGCGGTTCGCCAACAATGTGTAAACCACAGGGCAGAACTCGCGATTCGATTTCCATCAGCTTGTTATAAACCTGACCGATGACGTTATCGCGTCCCTCTAGCGACATTTCCTTCGCATCTTGTTCTGGAAGCTGCACATCCTTATCTAGATTTACCAACCGCACCTTGTCCATAATCGTATTGGTGATTTGCACACCACGACCACCGAGGCGCAAATCTTTGTAAGAAGCAATTAACTCACTCAGTTCTTGCAAATTACGGCTCAAGCCAGCATTTTCAGGGGCAGGAGTGATGTAACTGATGATTGTGGCATAACCGCGACGCTTGGCGATCGTGGCTTCGGAAGGATTATTAACGGCGTAATAATAGATGTTTGGTAAAGCACCAATCAGGCTATCAGGGAAACATTCACCTGACATTCCCACCTGTTTACCTGGCATGAATTCCATTGAGCCATGAGTACCGAAGTGGAGGACAGCATCGGCTCCCCAGATATGGTTGAGATAGGTGTAGTAAGCGACGAAACCATGATGGGGTGATGCTGATTTGCTAAAGAGCAAGCGCATGGGGTCGCCTTCATAGCCAAAGGTGGGCTGGACACCGACGAAAATGTTGCCATATTGCTTACCGTAAATCAGCAAGTTCTGTCCATCGGAATTGAGATGTCCAGGGGCGGCTCCCCATTGCTCGATAATGCGATCGACATAGGGAGTATTTGCTTCGTATTCAGGCACAGACATTTTGTAAGCAACATTCAATTCAGGACTGCCAACCATTGCTTCAGGGTTATGCAGAATGTCTGACATCATGTCATGGGAGGTTTTCGGTAGTCCTTGGACATCATAGCCATTGCTGCCAAGAGCTTCCACAACTTTGTGAATGGAAGAGAATACATCCAAATAGGCGGCGGTTCCAATATTGCCCTTATCAGGTGGGAAACTGAAAATCGTGATCGCCAGCTTCTTTTCATGGCGAGGCTTGCGGCGGAGATTTGCCCATTTGATTGCACGATTAGCAATCGTTTCGAGGCGATCGCCGATCGCGTGCGATCTCCCTGTCATGCTATCGCGCCCTGAAAGCACAATTGGATCGAGTCCGCCGTCAAGTTCTGGAAGAGCGACTTGCAAAGCGACTTGCACAGGATGCAAACCAAGATCGCTATCTTGCCATTCTTCAGTAGTTTGGAATACGAGCGGCAAAGCTACCATGTAAGGACGGTTCAGCTTTTCGAGGGCTTTGATTGCTTTGGGATGATCTTGCTTGGCAGGTCCACCGACTAGAGCGAAGCCAGTTAGTGAAACCACACTATCCACGATCGCCCGATCCTTTTGTTTTGGATCGTAAAAATATTCTTCTACGGCATTGGAGAAGTCCAATCCGCCATTGAATACAGAAATTACCCGCGCACCTAGCGACTCTAATTCTTGTACCATCGCCACATAATGCGCGTCATCGCCTGTGACTAGGTGAGTTCTTGCCATCAACAAGCCCACACATGGCGCGAGGGGATCTTTCATGTCATCAGAAATATCGGTACGCGAGTTGAACCAATTCAAATAATCAGCCGTATTCTCGAACATCTTTGGCGCGAGTGGATGCCAAAGCCCCTTTTCTAAATAAGTAACTGGCTCTTTAATAATCAGATTTGCCGCACCCGTTTCCTTGGCTCTTGCCTTGACACTTGGCAAATAATTCTGAGCAAGCATCAACAAGAAATTTTCCAAATTTTCAGTCGAGCCGCCGAGCCAATATTGGAAGCTCAACATAAAGTTGCGAGCGTCCTGCGCCTTATCCATCGGCATATATTTGAGAATCTTGGGCAGGGTCTGCACAACCTTGAGCATACTGTCTTGGAAAGAACTGCCCGATTTCTCTTTACGCTTCCGCATAAACTGGGCGATCGCACTCTTGGACTGCCCCAGATTTTCCATACTGAAGCTGCCCATTTTATTCAGGCGCATCACCTCTGGCATGGATGGGAAAACTACGCAAGCGGATAGGCGATCGCGATGGGGGGTAACGGCAAGAGCAATCTTGGTGGCAAGATCGTCAATAAAAATTAGCGATGCGATAAAAATATCAGCAACCGCAATATCCTCTTTGAATTCCTCGTAATTTTCGGGACTCCGAATATCCTCAATTAGATAGCCACTTACCTCGATCGCCAGATTAGGATTATTTTTATTAATTGACTTGACAGCCGCCGACATAGCGCTCTGATATTGGGGTTCCAGCACTACATAGACCAACTTCATTAAGACCCGACCCTGTAGATTTTCGGGAATGATACGTCTACTAGATAATGATGCGATCGGTGGCGCAGAAGTGAACATGCAGTCTCCTTAAATTAATGTCCTGATTTTGGGGGGTTATGTATTGCGTTTGGTTACATGCTGCTGCAACTGTTACATGTGGGAACAGTTAGCAATTAAAGATTTATACCTACTCACTATTTAATACCAAACAGCCATTGCAGTGGTTGTTTTTGGGCTATAAATGCAATAATTTGAAATTGATTTGTTTACATTTCGTTATATTTCGCAATCTTTGTGACGACAAGATGTTTACATTTTTCAACACGGCAATCCATGTTTTAGAAGATGTGATGATGGGTCGTCGGAAATGTAGTAGGTCATCACATCATTTTTGAGGCGGCGATCGCTATAATGCCAATAAATAGCCCTAAACTAAAACCTGAACTCAAAGGAAATTTTTATGAATTGGCAGCAAGCCGTAACTCCCCTAGATCGTTTCTATAGTTGCCTGCCATACCTGTTGCCCATGTCGGCATCGGTGATCTATGGAGCCGTCTTATTCCAACAGTTCCCTTTATTGATATTTCCCTTTATTCCGTTCGTTTGGATGTATAGCAACATTTTGTCATTTCCACTAATCCCAGTTTTAGGATTGACAGGTGAGTTTTTCTTGTTTATGGGCTTATATTTTTTAGTAGTCAGAGATGCTCGTATTTCCCGATTTATTCGCTTCAATACAATGCAAGCTTTACTAATGCAAATTGTATTGTTTATTGTTCAAATTCTCTTTCAGTTTATTGAGCAATTATCGAACGAGTCGTTACCATCAATCATCAGTACTACCTTTGCCAACACAATATTTATTGGTATGGTGCTATTAACGGGTTACGCCGTTTATCAAAGTATCAGGGGTGAATATTCAGACATTCCCACTCTTTCCCAAGCTGCTTCATTTCAGTGTGAGTTATAGAAATGGTAAGACGTAGTTCAATTGATTATCTAAATCGGCTATATGGTAGTTTACCTTATTTATTGCCGATCGCCGCAGTAGTAGCTTTTGGGGCATTTCTGTTTCTTCAATTTCCCCAATTAGCGACTGTTTTTTTACCAGTTTTCTATCTAAACAAAATGTTGTCAATCCCAATTATTGATTTCATTTCAATTCGCTTTGTTGCTTGGTTTTGTGTGTTTATCTTTGTGGTCAGAAGCTATAAGGTAAATCATTTTGTTAGATTCAATGCACTGCAAGCATTGCTATTAGATATCGTCGTTGCTATTGTGGGTGCAATAACGGAACTTTTATCAATAGTTGTCGGTAATCTTCCATTTTTTCCATTCATGCTCCAAATTATTGCTAGTGTTACTTTCTTAGGAATAACATCTGCATTTATATATTCAGTATTTGAATGTATACGCGGTAAATATGCTGATAAAATTCCCGTGATTTCTGATATTGCCTACTCTCAAGTACGTTAATTAATTTGAGCCGATATAAACCTTTCAATTCCTGAGTAATCTTGATGGATTTGGATGTTTTTATATTTGCCGTTTGCTTGTAAAAGCGATCGCACTATTTGCGCTTGACCAACCATCATTTCAATGATCCAAAATCCGCCAGAAATCAAATATTCTGGTGCAGTATTTACTAACTCGCGAATATCATCAAGTCCATCTTGACCACCATCAAGGGCTAAATGCGGTTCATGATTTTGGACTTCGGGCTGTAAATTTAAAACCTGATGACTAGGAATATAGGGAGGATTAGAAACTATTCCTGCTAATTTATTTTGTAAATTTAATTTGGCTAGTGGCTCAAACCATTTGCCATGATCGAAATGTATTTTCTGATGGTGATTACTTGCGTTTAACGTAGCAATTTCTAACGCATCTCTACTGTAATCAATGGCATGGATTTCTGCTTTTAAAAAACATTTGGCTAAACCGATCGCGATCGCGCCACTACCAGTTCCTAAATCTACCCAGATCCCATTGTGATAAATCTCAGCTTGGCAATGCTCAGCGATAATATCAATGATTAATTCAGTTTCAGGTCGAGGAATTAAAACGGCGGGAGAAACCTGTAATTCCAAATCGCGCCATGTCACCGATCCTGCTAAATACTGTACGGGAATGCGATCGCTTAATCTTTTTTGCCACAGTTGATCAAGCTCAGTTAACAATTCAGGCGTAATTTTTTGTGAGATATTCGGCGATCGCAAACGCAAGTCTAATTTATCTAAATAAGTTAAACGTAAGACTAGCCAATCTAATTCATAGATGGGTATATCATATTGTTTTGCCGCTAAAAGTTGGCGATCGTACCATTTCCAAAAATCCATAATTAGCTCCATCTTGTTAATGCTTTACAGTAATTTCCGAGCAATCGAACCAAGAAAATTTGTAAAAGTGTTGCAAAACACTTTTACAAATTTTCTTGGTTCGGTTTTGAGCGCAAAGCACTGTAAGCCAAATTATAATAGTTAGTCAAAGGAGACTAACTATTTATGGAAGAATTATTGACTTTAAAGGAACTGCTTGTTTGTGGTGATCTTCCTGCGGCGATGGTGTTGGTGGAGGAAATGACCGAGATGAGCAAGGATGACAAAATTAACAAAATTTTTAGCTACAGCATTATTTTGTTAGTTCATCTCATTAAACAAAAAGTAGAAAAGCGTTCTACGAGATCATGGGATCTTTCAATTTATAATTCAATAACTCAAATTCAACGTGCAAATCAGCGACGCAAAGCTAAGGGAAATTATCTTAGTAAATTAGAACTTAGTGAAACTTTAGCAGAAGCTTATAATATTGCCCTTTCTAGTGCGGCTATTGAGGCTTTTGAAGGTCGTTATGAGGCAAATGAATTAGCGACAATGTGCGATCGCAAAGAAATTTTGACAGAGGCAATAAGACTAATTTACGAAAAACTCGTTGAATAAGAAAAGGCTCGCATTGCGAGCCTTTTCTTTATTTTTTGCGCTTGTTCATGTCTTCGAGATAAGCCTGTTGATAATTCAGAAAGCGATTATGCCATTCTTGAAAACGGCGATCGCCATCACGCACCAACATTTGACGATACTTTTCTGACGGAATATATGGCTTTGAAGTTGACATAATATACACCCGCTAATTTGTGCATATTGTAAATGAAAGAGCGCTTTGCGCTCTTTCATTTTAGAGTTTGACTACAAAAGCATCGGTGACACCTTGGATATGCACGATTTCATCAAGCAAACCGCTAGGCAATGGATCATCAATATTCAAAACCATGACTGCTTCACCGCGCACCATACGACGACCGACTTGCATACTGGCAATGTTGACATTGAAATTACCTAGCAAAGAACCGATGCGACCGATGATCCCTGGCATATCGCGGTGGAGGGTCAACAACATGTAGTGGGTTGGCGCAACGTTGATCGGGAACTCATTGATGCTGGTGATCCGAATCTCGGACTTACCAAGCAATGCACCCGTTACCGACTGTTGACCTTGGCTACCGTGAGCAGTTAAATGGATTGAGCCACTGTAATCTTCCACCGAAGGATCGCGGGTTTCGGTAACGTGGATACCGCGTTCTTTTGCTTCGATGCTGGCGTTAACAAAGTTGACGCGCTCCCGTAATGCAGGAGAGAGCAACCCTTTGAGAGCAGCTACGACAATGGGCTGACTTTCGCTGTTAGCGATTTCGCCTTGCAGTTTAACGTTGAGGGTATCGACACGACCACCCGCCAACTGTCCAACCAAGTTGCCCAACATTTCGGCAAGTTGGAGGTAGGGCTTGAGTTTTTGCCATACATCAGGACGCAAGCCAGGGATATTCACCGCCGATCGCGCAGGTAAGCCAAGCAAGACATCACGGATTTGTTCCGCCACGTCAACGGCTACATTGGTTTGAGCTTCTTCGGTAGATGCGCCAAGGTGAGGGGTCAAAATTACATTTGCACCGAGTTCGCGTAAACCAGACTCAGCTTCGAGTGGTTCATTTTCAAATACATCGAGGGCGATCCCTGCAATTTTGCCACTCTTGATCCCATCGGCAACTGCTACTTCATCGATGATGCCGCCTCTAGCACAATTGATGATTCTCACGCCATCTTTCATGATCGCAATGCGATCGGCATTGATCAGATGAGCCGTTTCCTTGGTTTTAGGTAAGTGCAAGGTGATGTAATCAGCTTCGCGTAGCAAAATTTCCAGATCAACTAGATGCACACCTAACTTTTCAGCACGCTCTGCGGTCAAGAATGGATCATAGGCGAGGATACGCATTCCGAGGGCTTTAGCTACGGAAGCCACATGGGAGCCAATTTTGCCTAAGCCAAGAATACCAAGGGTTTTCTTATAAACCTCAACACCAGTAAAACTCTTGCGATCCCACTTACCACCTTTGAGAGATTGATTTGCCGCAGGGATAAAGCGCGATAGAGACATCATCATCGCTAGGGTATGTTCAGCCGCCGCGATGGTGTTACCTTCGGGAGAATTGACCACCACAATGCCCATGCGGGTCGCGGTGGTAACATCTACGTTATCGACCCCAACACCAGCACGACCGATGATTTTGAGGTTTTTACCAACTTCGATCGCTTCTTTGGTGAGTTTTGTACCAGAGCGAATCATGATCGCGTCATATTCAGGAAGAATTTGGATTAGTTCTTCAGGGCTGAGAGTCGTCTTTACGTCAACGGTGGCGACTTGAGAGAGGATATCGATACCAACTTGATCGATGGGGTCAGAAACGAGAACTTTGGGCATAACGATTAAAAAATGTACCAGTGCCTATAGCGGAAGGTTTGCGGCTACGCTCTAAATCCTAGACGCATGTTTAACGCTAGATATTACGCAGCTTAGACACACTAAGATCACAATAATTGCTTACATGGTTAATATTACAGCGCTTTGCGCTCTGCGTAAAAATCAATATTTGGTATAATTCGGATATAATTTGGCTAAAAATAATATGACTAATCAGCATCCTGAGCAAATAGCGAGAGACAAAATCGATAGGATGTTGATCGGCGCAGGATGGGTGATCCAGTCTAAGCATCAAATAAATTTGGCGGCAATTCGGGGCGTGGCAATTCAACACTTCTGTCTCTTACAGCAGTTTGTTTTCAAACCCGCCACAAA
>DCSN01000114.1:0-5267 GCA_002325645.1 Pseudanabaena sp. UBA1465 | reverse complement strand
CCCGCCACAAATTAAAATATAAAACCCGTTGCGGGGCTTCGCCCTGCGACCCTTCTTGTGGCGGGTTTGATCGAGTTTTGCTGTAATGTGTTAGCTTTTCTATTTCGCACGATTTCACACGATTTCACACTTGATACTCCCTTCCCAGTGAAAGATTAGACGTTGCGGCGCTTCGCACCGCAACGCTAATTCTTGGTTTTTAATGTCCATTTTGATACTGGGAAGGGAGTAGATTCTAGGTATCAAGAGATTCGTCGTAAGCGTGGTACTCGTAGAGGATTCTTTCAAGACATTCTCTCTCTTACCAAGTACTTTGTCTTTAAGAGTTGGCAACATTTAATCGAATTTATGCTTGATGATGCTCCTGTATTTGCAAATTCGGGCTAATTTCATTGTTGATATTATGTATCCACTGCTACGGTTTTGAATTTGGAATTGCTGCTGTAAGAGAGTTATCTTGACGCTTACCAATAAGCAAGTTATGGCGCTCTTGTAGTTGACTGGGAATACATTGAGTAATTTGTTGCAATAGCAAAGATTGATCCTTTGGCAATCAATTGTTCTAGCTCAGACGCATCTAGCTGCTCTACAGTTTGAATAAGCTACTCAAAGGGAAGTTGAATTTTTACAGTGATTTGGCTCATGATTTTGGTTGGTTATTCAAGATCTCCATAGCGATCGCGGTAGCGTTGCAATAACACCTCAAGTTCTTGCTTAGCTTGCCGCTCTTGAGCGACTTGTTCCGCAAGCTCAGAGGGAAAAGGCAACTTTTCGCCATTGTCGAGACGGTGCAAGGCAATTTTTTTGTCCTCAATCGATAATCTCAGTCCTAATACAAGGCTCTGACCATCGTTAATGCGGTCATATTCATCATCATCATTGAGGCGATAGCCCTGCAACTGTCCCTTAACCCATTCATTTTTCGGGTCAAATAGCCAATATTCCTGCACACCCATCTGAGCATACAGTTCGCGCTTAATTCCTGTATCTACATCCTGCGTACCCTTCGATGTAATTTCAAAAATCACCGCAGGCACTTGTCCCTCTTCCCAAATTTTATAATTGTCCCGACCACCAGCCGCCACATCAAAAATTACCATCACATCGGGAGCCACGCGCATTCTCGGCAATCCTTGGGCATAGTAAAGAAACTGATTGCCCAAAACCGTTGCTTGTCTGCCTGTTAAATATTGCCGCAGCATTTCTAAAAGTACGGCGATCGCATAAAAATGGTCGTAAGTTTCCGCCACAGGCTCACCATCGCTAGAGGGATATTCGATTGGGTTGACTGGTTTGATCACAGGTGCTGCAAGTACCATAGTTTTTATCCCAAGATATCGGTTACTGCAAATACTACATCAGGAAAAGCAAGGGAGGCAATGCGATCGCCCCTTTGTAAAATCAATTCTTCATTATCTCGATAAACTTCTAGACAATCCTCATTGAGATTCACTAGCCATGTTTCCGCAACTCCAGATTCAGCATAGAGGGGAACTTTAACACGGCGATCGATCCCAATCGTTGTATCGGAAACTTCAATCAGCCAATGAATATCCGATGCGGTGGGATGTCCAGAAATATAAAAATCATCCTGCCATTTGAGAATTGCGACATCAGGCTGCGGTTCTGAGTCATCGGATAGACGGATGGGATCTTGAATACTCAGTAAAACTTTTTTGCCAAAGCGTGAACTGAGTAAATAAGTTAAACGCTTTACACAAGCAGCATGACGGCGATTAATTGGGGACATGGTGACTAGCTCTCCATAAATTAATTCAAGGCGATCGCTCTCTGAGAAGATCCCTGCCTCATACATCTGGTGATATTGCTGCACATTGAAATGATGCCTTTTCAGTTCGATAGTAGCGATGCTCATAATCTTGTCCTGATTACCATTAAAGATATTTTAAGAGATATTTAAGCTGATGCTCACCCAGCTTAAAATATTCAGGATTGCAGTCTAGTTCTATTGAGAGACATCTACTTCAATTGTTCGGCTTCGGCAAGGATCGGGTTGAGTCCGAACCATGTGCCGAGTTCGTCGAGATATTCAAAGACAAAGAGACTGCGGAGGAGGGTTTGATAGCCTTCTTCGCCGACTACGGCTTTTTGAGCTTTGACTTGTTGCAGAAGTTCCCATTCATTGGCGGTGATCGCTCTGATGAGGGAATCGCGTTGGGTGGCGATTACTTCTTCGAGGGTGTCGCGATCGATGGGTGGGTCTTGTTTTTGGAGGCAGCCGTAGAGGAGAACGAGGAGGTTGCGAACGTGACCGCCACTGACGGTGCAAAGCCGATCGCTGGTTTCTTGATTTTCAAATACTTGGTCAAGATATTGTGCGCGTTCCTCTGAGGGAAGGTCGGGAAAGGCACGGGCGAGAACCATGTCGCGCAATAGATGAATGCACTCGTCGTGGAGTTGGTTGTCGCGATTTTTGACGCGCACCATTGGCAGGACTTTGGGTGCGCCGCTTCTGGCTTTAAAGATAGCTAACTTTTATTTGTAAAATGGGATAAAATCAGTGAAAGTACTGTTAAATATAAAAAACTAGTCTAACAGTTCATGGTTTAGGCAATAAAAATATGAAGATCCATTTGAGAAATCTAAGCTTAGGTCACACAAAAAGGCAAATTGCCTTGGGCTTTAATGTGTTGAGTAGCCGAGTGGTTTCAACAATAAATATTTCTGAAGAAAATTCAGTTATGCTGAAAAATTTTCTTGATTTTTTGTGGAATGATGCAAAGAAAAATCCTTTGAATTTAGTCTCTTATACAAGTGAGATGGATGCTAGAGTTTCGGCGCTTACTGAGGGAGTTGAAATAGATTGATAGAGGTCAATGGATGGAAAATCTATTTCCACAGTGTTTTTAATAAGCAGTTTCAGGAGCTTATCGAGAGTTCGGTTAAGTTTAAAGAAAGAGATACGCCTAAACAATACAAGGAGCGTTTTAAGCCTAAGTTGCTGAAAGCTTTACAAAGAGCGATTAAGGAGTCTATTCCTAATGATCCATTTAGTAAGGATTTTGAGCTTAGGGGGGATTTGAGCGATTATAGGCGAGTTAAGTAGGTTGGTATTTTTGATCGCTATCGATTGTTTTTTAGGGTTGATGTAGAGCAGGATTCGATTGTGATTCTTTGGTTGGGATATCCAAGGAATGAGGGTGGGAAGAATGATTGTTATAGGGTTTTTGGGAAGATAGTTGAGAAGGGTGATTTTCCTTCTGGTATTGAACAGTTGATCGAAGGATCTAATATTTTTTAGTTTTGAGTATTGGTTGAAACCAAAATAAGAGGAGTGAAATTAAACATAACTGCCGAAAATTAGCAATATTAAATCTTTGTAGCTTAATATTACGCAATATAACTTGTTTTATTTAAAAACTTGGATATGATAAAGTCAATAAAGTCTATGACTAATTCGTGAAAGTGAATTATATCTATGTATAAGCTTTGGCAGAGAAGGCAAGCAGTTAGATCTCTGATCGTGTTTTGTCTCATTTTTTTATGTAGCTGTTCTGCTGTTCAGCAATTGTTTGGTAATTCGGGGGTTGAGGTTCAGATTGGTAGTAACCCTGCTGGGATAACTGATCTAAAGTCTGGCACACTTATGAGTCTGTCAGAATCAAAGCCTATCTCTAGTAATTCGTTAAATATAAAGCTTCCTAAAACTGAAAATAAGAACACAACTTCTCTGGTTGCTGCTAAATTTGGAGATGAGTTGAGGCTACTTGATTTTGTAATACCAAGTGTAAACGACAAGCCTAAACTAGATTTTGAGTCCACTGCTCGTGGTTTAGTTTTTATGAATCCGTTGTTTTGGGGACTACCTTTTGATGCTAGAGTCGCCATATTCAAAAACATACCAAAACATTCTGGTTTTGAAGCTTTAAAACAAAAAGTCACTTCAGTAACATCTCTGTCTGATAAAGATTTGATTCAAGCAGAGATGGCAATAGCTTTTGATATTGCAAAGCAAAAAGGAATTTTAGTCGCAGCTACTGCTACTCCTAATGCAAAACCTGCCAGTAATCCATCACAACCTGCCACAAACAATACTCAACCGCAAATATCGTTTGATCAGGAAAAGTTTCCCAAACCAGTTTGTGGCGATCAACTCCCTAGCGATGCAAAGTCGTATCCACTTGATATTTATCCTGTCTTTGCAGACTATTCCGATAAAAACTTTCAAATTATTACCACTCAATTTTGCCAAGATGCAATACGGACTATTAGAAAAGACAAAAATAAAGAAGCTATCCAAGTAGGTTCTTTCATCGGTAAAGATCGTGCTGAAGCTTTCAAAAATTTTTTACAGCAAAAAATTGGCAAGGCAGAAGTTGGGGAAGCAACTCGAATTGAGGCTAAAAGAAGTAGTCTTCCAATAGATTTATTCTCTAACTGGTTTGGAGAACCTGCAAATGCCCAAGGTGCTAATCAGGCTTCCACAAATCTTGAATATAAATTGACTCGACAATTTGATCATGATTTTGAAGTGAGAGGATATCCATATCATCATGGTTATGAGTTACAGGCTACATCAGATGGTATTAAGATTTCTGGTGGATCGATATTGGCGCAGCAGGTAATAGTTGTTCCTAAAGATAAAGTCAAATCGAAGGATCTTACCAATGATGATTACGGTGGAAAGAAACTGCTCGATCAAGATGTCGTAGCTGAACTATTACTGAAACCACAGGAAGTAGGAATCTGGGATGGTACTGTATTTACAACAGCGAGTGGTGGAAGTCGTAAAGAAGAAACAATAACACCAAGAGATGGTGGAAGATGGAAGCATGGTGATTACACTATTATTATTTCGGCAGGAGCAAAACTAAATCGAAAAAGTGATAAACAGACATATGGAGCATTAGTAATTAATGTTGCTAATATGGTTTCTGACATGTTTACTCTGTCAGGTATTCCTATTATTGAAGATATCGGTCCAGTTGTGGCTGACTGCTCTTTATCAAACGATCTCGGAGAAGTTTTTACCTGCATTCAAAAGCCAGATAATCTAGTAGGTATAGGGAAAGCATATGGAATCGAAGAAAAGGATATTATTCAACAACTTTTTAAAATGGCATTTAATCGTGAAGATTGGATAAAACAAGCAAAGCTTTTTGGAAAAAGTATTGATATATTCGGTAAAGGTGTTGCCTTGACGAGAGATGCTGCTCTAGGGCAATATCTTAATAGAGAAAACTCAACTGGTCTTTATTCGGCAGAAATTTCAATTATTGATCCAGTGGTGTTAGCTTCTGCTCCAA
>DCSN01000221.1:10832-12487 GCA_002325645.1 Pseudanabaena sp. UBA1465 | reverse complement strand
TTCCCACTCACATTAGTTAAATCGTGCCTGCCTATGATTTTGCCAGTTTTAAAATACAACTGCCTCGCATAGTAAGTCCCACAGTCAGCAAGCTTATTTGATTGTTCGCAAATAAATTCTAAGATTGCTCTTAGATCTTGGTTTGGTTTAATTAATACTTGCTGACATCCATACATTGTTTTTATATGTACTGTATAGGTTATAGGATAACATAAATCTGTACGTCATGAGTATGAATAAGCCAAAAAGATTAAATGTTAATCTGTCTATTAGACGATTTGATAAACTTAAAAAGTATGCCGAGTCAAAGGAAAAAAATATGACTCAAGTTATTGAGGATTGGATTGACCGACTCCCGAACGTAGGGGAATAAATTCCCCGTTCGTTTCTACTCAGGTCTGAAGACGCTGAGTTTGCAAACATATCGCATCATCTTTTATCAGAAAAGAGCTTCGCTCTGGCGAAGCTCTTTTTTATATTCAGAAATTAAGCGCTAACAACTTGACGACGAACTTGATTCAACTCGCCCTTAGCGTACTTAGGAACGAAATCATAAATGCTAACTTGCTTGATCTTGCTAGCTTGACCAGCAGCTTCAAACTGAGTATAGCGATCGGCACATACCTTCTGCATGTACTTGATTGAAGGCTTCAAGAAGTGACGAGGATCAAACTCCTTAGGATTCTTTGCCAAAGCTTCACGAACCGCAGCAGTGATGGCAAGGCGACAGTCAGTGTCAATATTAACCTTACGCACACCAGACTTAATGCCCTTTTGAATTTCTTCAACAGGTACACCATAGGTTTCAGGAATTGCGCCACCGTACTCATTGATCAGAGCAAGTAGATCTTCAGGAACTGAAGAAGAACCATGCATGACAAGGTGAGTATTAGGCAAGAGGCGGTGAATTTCTTCGATGCGGCTAATGGCAAGGATTTCGCCAGTAGGCTTACGAGTAAACTTATAAGCACCATGACTAGTACCGATCGCTACGGCAAGAGCGTCAACTTGAGTACGCTCAACGAAGTCAGCCGCTTCTTCAGGATCGGTCAAAAGTTGGGAATGATCTAAAGCACCTTCAAAACCATGTCCATCTTCAGCTTCACCCTTACCTGTTTCGAGGGAGCCTAAGCAACCTAGTTCGCCTTCGACGCTTGCGCCGAATGCATGGGCAACTTTAACTACTTCAGAGGTAACAGCGACGTTGTACTCATAGCTGGCAGGAGTCTTAGCATCAGCCTCCAAAGAGCCATCCATCATGACACTGGTAAAGCCATTTTGGATCGCTGAAAAGCAAGTTGCAGGAGCATTACCGTGATCTTGGTGCATCACGATGGGGAGATGTGGGTAGGTTTCGGCAGCAGCCAAAATTAAGTGACGTAAGAAGTTTTCGCCTGCATAATTGCGTGCGCCACGAGATGCTTGTAGGATTACAGGGCTGTTGGTTTCATTAGCAGCCTGCATAATCGACTGGATCTGCTCCATGTTGTTAACGTTAAACGCAGGAATGCCATATCCATTTTCAGCCGCGTGATCGAGCAGCAGGCGCATTGGTACTAAAGCCATATATAAAATCTCTCCTAGACAAAATCGAGCTTGTGCGATTATTAACAATATTAAATCATTTTGAAGAAAAATATCTAACTAAAAAAGGG
>DCSN01000221.1:10205-10768 GCA_002325645.1 Pseudanabaena sp. UBA1465 | reverse complement strand
CCCTTTTTTAGTTAGATATTTTTTTCGCCCAATTCTCTAGCCATATATTCAAAAGGTGCGCCAAGCCAGTCAGAAGTTTCACCTACTAAATCAAAAACTAGTTCCTTCAGAATTTGGATACCACGGACAGTCGGTCCAATGGCTACGCCCAATGAGCTATAGGTGTCACGCAAGCCTTGCAATACTCTTTCATCTAAAACGTCATTGTTGCCAGCAACTAGAGCGTAAGAGGCATAGCGCAAGTAATAATCCAAGTCACGCAAGCAAGCGGCAAAACGGCGAGTTGTATAGGCATTTCCACCAGGACGGATCAGGTCAGGAACTTCTTCAAATAATTGTGAGCCTGCCTTACGGACGAGGGAGGAGACATTAGCGGTGATCAGAGCCGAAGCCGATAAACGCGCATTGCCTGTCGCAAAGTAGGACTTGAGGGTATCTAAGGCATCGCGATCTAAATATCTACCAGTGGCATCGTAAGTACTGATCAGGCTAGTGATTGCATCTTGTGGCATATAGTTTTTTCCGTTGATTTAGCTTTAATAAATGTATCTGTAAATGTATCT
>DCSN01000221.1:7605-10133 GCA_002325645.1 Pseudanabaena sp. UBA1465 | reverse complement strand
GTATCTGTAAATGTATCTGTAAAGGTATTTGTAAAGGTATTTGTAAAGGTATTTGTAAAGTTTTCGACATACTCCTCAAAGGAAAAGTATGTTCGACGGAATTACGCACAAAGTTTTACCCTGCACGAGCAACTGGATTGTACCAAACAAGGCTGGCGATAGTCATATCATAGACTTAGATACAGCCTGTTTAGATTTTGCGCGTTGCAGATAAATTTATAAGAAGCTTGCTTAGTAAGCTTCTTATAAATTTATCTGGGTTTTAAGAAATCGCAAAGCTCTATAATGCACAAAGCTCTGAAAATCATGGCAATACGCTTAAAAATATGGGAATGATCTCATCGCAATGTAAGCTTAAATACTAAGTTATTAGGAAATGTCTGCAAATGAACTTGATGTGGGGCTAGGTGTATGAAGTGGGTTACTAGTCTTTCGACGAAAATATCTCTGGAAGCTGCGGTGCAAGACCTTTCGCAGCAAATATTTTCTGCTCTTGGAGATCTTTCGCTTGACTTGGGGTTCTTGTTTGTATCCACCGCTTTTGCTAGTGACTATCCAAGATTGTTACCCCTACTTGCTGAAAAGTTACCGATCAAAAAATTAGTTGGTTGCTCTGGTGGCGGCATTGTTGGCAATGGTCGCGAGTTTGAAGATAAACCCGCGATCGCTTTGCTAGTTGGACATTTGCCCAATGCTGAAGCCAAAGTATTTCATTTAAATGATAATGACTTACCCGATCTCGATAGCTCTCCCGATCGCTGGGAAAAATTAACTGATATCGATCCATCCCTTGCCCCTAGTTTTGTTTTAGTTGGTGATCCTTTTTCATTTCCGATCAACGATTTAATCCAAGGGCTAGATTTTGCCTATCCAAATGCAGTCAAAGTCGGTGGATTGGCTAGTAGTGGCGGGATGGGAGCGAATGCTCTGTTTTGCTTCCATGAAGAGAATAAATATAAGCTTTACCGCACAGGCTTACTAGGTGTGGCGCTATGGGGAGATGTGACGATCGATCCTGTGGTCGCTCAGGGTTGTCGCCCCATCGGTAAAATCATGCAGGTTTCCGAATGTGAGCGCAATTTGATTTTAGGGTTAGAGGGCAAACCGCCTCTCAGTTTATTGCAAGATACGGTTGGTGATTTGAGCCAAAGCGATCGCGAACTGGCGCAACATTCACTATTTATCGGCGTGGTGATGAATGAGTTTAAGGCAAATCCATCACAGGGCGATTTCTTGATTCGCAATATTATCGGTGTTGATCCTCGCTCTGGGGCGATCGCTGTCGGTGATCGGATGCGCCCAGGGCAGAGGATTCAGCTACATTTGCGCGATGGTAAAGCTTCGGCGGCAGATCTAGAAGAGGCTCTGCTTAATTATTTAAATCAGTTAGGTTTAGAAGCTCCTAATGTCGCTCCTAGCGCAGCGTTGATGTTTTCCTGTATGGGACGGGGTGAACGGCTTTATGGCAAGCCCAATTTCGACTCAGATTTATTGCAAAAGCATCTTGGGTTAATTCCTTTTAGTGGCTTTTTCTGTTCAGGAGAAATTGGTCCTGTCGGCGGTACTACATTTCTGCATGGCTACACCTCTGTTTTTGGGATTGTTAGACCCAAAAATTAATAACCCAAAAAATAAATGGCGGTGCTTTGCGCCGCCATTTATTTTTTGGGTTATGCCCTAAGGCAAGTGACGCCAGCCATAAATTAAATAGCCTGTAAATATTATGCTTGAGTGGTACGATCTTACTAATTTGGGGTAAGCTATCGTAAAAAAATGATCAAGACTAACTTAGCAATTTACTCAGGCTATTCGACCCTCTTTTGCATAATAAATTTAGCATTTGCAGCAAATGCCAATGCAATTAATCTGTTTACGCAAACTAAGTCCTACGCCTCAGAGCCAGTCACCACAAATCCTCAGTCATTACCTATTTTGACCTTCGACAAGTTCAATCCCACAGCAGAGCAAACGATTACTAGTATAACTTTCACATTTACACCAACTGTAATTGCCAGTGCTGCTGGTTTTAATAATTCGGCATCTCCTCAATTAGTCACAATTAATGTGACTGCTCCATCGTTTAAGTCAACAATTGATGCAATTAGTAAGCAGACTACTCTTACTTCAACTTCTACCACTCAAAGTACGCCTCAATTGTCAATTGAAAACAATACTTTTGGATTCTCCACGGTGACTTTCAATACACCTTCAGTTGAAACAATAATTGGTAGTGATCTTAGTCAATTTACAGGTAGTGGAACATATACGATAAGTTCCCAACTTTTCGATAACGCTACTTATGTTGGTAATAATCCCAGTGTTTTTGTAGGTGGAAGTACTACTGCTGGGCTAACTGTTACAGCTTCCTTCGATGGTACGTCTGCTCCTGTTCCCTTTGACTTTTCTCCTAATGCAGGGATTGCCATGATGGGAGGTTTCTATGTATTAGGCAAATTTATTCAGCGAGTAAAAAAGAAAAATCAATAGAATCCCCTTGAATCCCCATTCCAAATAATTTGAAAGCGTTT
>DCSN01000221.1:5482-7569 GCA_002325645.1 Pseudanabaena sp. UBA1465 | reverse complement strand
AAACGCTTTCAAATTATTTGGAACTAATTCGTACTCGTCGCAGTTTGCTGACTAAAGGCAAATTGCTTGAGAATGCGATCGCAGATTTGTCCACTGGATAGACCGAGGGAATTAAAGGATTGCTCTGGAGAAGCATGTTCAACGAGAATATCAGGTACACCAATGCGATAGGTGGGTATAAGCACATTCGCATCACTGAAAGCTTCTAGTACAGCGCTACCAAAACCGCCCATTAAGCAACCTTCTTCCACTGTAACTACTTTGCCGATTTTTTGGGCAAGGGGCAGAATTAGTTCGGTGTCTAGGGGCTTCGCGAATCTTGCATTAACGACAGTGGCGCTAACTCCATGCTCATTTAATAGTTCTGCAACCTGTAGCGAAGGGTAAACCATTGAGCCGTAGGCGAGGAGTAATACATCCTTCCCTTCGCGCAATACTTCCGCTTTGCCAATTGGCAATGGTTCGATATCTTCGTCTTGCAATGGTGCGCCCACACCATTACCGCGAGGATAACGCATGGCAGTTGGTCCATTGTGAGTTAAACCAGTGACGATCATGTTCTGCATTTCGGCTTCGTCCTTAGGAGCCATCAAGACGATGTTCGGAATGCAGCGTAAATAGGCGATGTCATACATCCCTTGGTGAGTGGGGCCATCGGCTCCAACAATGCCTGCGCGATCGAGGCAAAGGAAAACGGGCAAGCTCTGAATGCAGATGTCATGCACAATCTGATCGAAACCACGTTGCAGGAAGGTGGAATAAATCGCGGCAACGGGACGCATTCCTTCGCAAGCCATACCTGCGGCGACGGTGAGGGCGTGCTGTTCGGCAATACCAACATCGATAAATTGATTGGGCAATGCGGCTTGGAATTTATCTAAGCCTGTGCCTGTAGACATGGCGGCGGTAATCGCGACGATGCGCTTGTCATGCTCAGCGAGTTTGATCAGCGTATCCGCAAAAACCTTGGAATAGCTAGGAGGTTTCGGTTTACTGGAAGTTGAGGGCTTTGCTTTGCCTGTGGCGATATCAAAGGAATTTTGAGCATGATAGCCAACGCGATCGGCTTCAGCGTAGCTATAGCCTTTACCTTTGGTGGTGCTGACATGAACCATAACGGGTCCTGTGAGGGTATGCGCCATTTTGAAGGTGGCGATCAATTCTTTAAGGTTGTGACCATCAACAGGCCCAATGTAAGTAAAGCCGAGTTCTTCAAATACGGCTCCCACCTTGTTTTGAACCATCGTCACAATCTTGAGATTGTCCTTGATCCGTTCAATCTCTGGGCTAATTTGTTCGCCCACAAAGGGAATATTGCGGATTTGTCCTTCGAGATTATTGGTGATGAATTTCATCGGTGGACTGAGGCGCATTTTATTCAGGTATTTAGGAATTGCGCCGACGTTTGCCGAAATGGACATTTCATTGTCATTAAGGACAACTAATAAATTAGTTTTGGGAAGATGTCCTGCGTGGTTAATTGCTTCAAGAGCCATGCCGCCTGTCAAGGAGCCGTCACCGATGATCGCCACAGTTTTGTAATTTTCGCCCTGCAAATCGCGGGCGATCGCCATGCCTAGTGCTGCCGAAATACTGGTGGAAGCATGACCTGCACCAAAATGATCAAACTCACTTTCGCGTCGGTTGAGATAACCTGCAATGCCATCCTTCTGACGCAAGGTATGGAAATCTTTGTAACGACCTGTGATCAGTTTGTGGGGATAAGCCTGATGCCCCACATCCCAAACTACCTTGTCACGGTCTAAATCGAGGGTTTGGTATAAAGCGAGGGTTAGCTCGACTACGCCTAGTCCAGGTCCAAGGTGTCCCCCTGTGGCGGCGATGGTTTCTAAATGCTTTTGCCGAATTTCCTTGGCGATCGATTCCAACTGCGAGATCGTCAGACCATGCAATTGATTAGGGTGAGTAATTTCACTTAGCCGCATATATAGTTTTTATGATTTTTTATAAAATGACTCCCTCTAGTGTAACTGAAGCACAACCGCTCTATAAAACCCATGTAAACCTATGCAAAGTCAAAAGACAGTTGCATGGGTTTACTTTTACTTCCTGCTTCACAGTGGTAC
>DCSN01000221.1:3147-5384 GCA_002325645.1 Pseudanabaena sp. UBA1465 | reverse complement strand
GGTACTTCCTGCTTCACAGTGGTCTCAAGATGACTCTTGAGAGGTTTGTCTACTCCACAGGCTATCTTGGCAGAGGTTGCCATTTAGTCCGAACGCATCGGAATAAAAATCCCTTCAAACCATCGTTCGATATTTTTAGCAGCATTCAAATCACGATCTTCGGTATGCCCGCAATCTGGGCATACCGAAGATCGTTGCTTTAGGGGCATTTTATATCGATGGTTTCCGCATTAAGAACTGATGTTGATGTTGTAGTAGGAAGAGATGCACTGCTGTTAATCGGTGTCACAGAAGCCATTGTTTTCGGTTGATAAAATGACATGGAACCTACTATAGGAATAGTCGATGGACAATCTTTAGTCTTAAACCAAACCCGTTTGCCCGATGACAAGCCTTCAGTCGCATAGCGTGAAGAAACTATGCAATCACTTCGCATATCGTTAAGTGTAAAAGCATCCGTGTTAAGTAGACTGGAGCTTGCTCCATCAATATAGCGATCGTGATAGATTCCCTGAACTATATTACGATTGTAGAGATTCGCAGAAGTACCTACTTTGAGATCGTATTTAGTGACCATCCAGTCAGGAACATAGTAGTTGCGCGACTCTCCTAATACATTTTTGAAAGTAACGATATTACCATCAATCTTTTGAATTACTTGAGGTGAAGTACTGTCTAGATATTCCGCAGCAGATTGAGCTTCGATAGATGTTGCGGCTGTAGTTGTAGCGATCGCGATCGCACAACTAGTAAATAAGCAACTGAGAATAAGTTTTTGCATGAGCTAACATCTCCAAATGTATAGTTCTATTAGGTAAGCTTTTCTTCTTACTCCATCACTATATGAAGATGTATGATTGATTTAATCAGTTAGTTGTTTGATTACATTACAAAATGTATTAAGTGGTTTATAGCGGTTTTCAGTATGGTGAAGTACGGATTTGTTTCCCCGACTTCGGAGGGGAAACAAATCTACGCCAAAGCAACGCCTTCAAAATTTTTCTTGGTTTGGGTTTGAGCGCAAAGCGCCTAGATTAAATGTTGGGACCCCAACATTTAATCTAGGCGATGTAAGTCGATCTTCAAAAATCGCGATCGCTGATTGAAACTAGAATCCCCCGACTAGAAAACGGAGCAGTGTGTCAAGATCGTTATAAATAAATACAGGGACAAACAATTATGAAATACTACACATTTGGCAATAATTTCCCCAGTGGCGATGGCGATCGCTGGTCAGGTGTGCGCTTTTGGGTAACAACTTTACTAGTTTTTTGGACATTAAGCACCATCGGGCTAGGATGGCTAGTTAACTCGATCTTCATCTTGATCGGGCTTATCGCACTTGTCCCTGTGATTGGCTTTTTCGGTTTGCAATGGTGGATCAAATGGAATATAGTCACCGCCGAATGTCCGATCTGTGATGCCAGTTTCAATGCTTCAAGATCAAGCCAGTTTCAATGTCCTAACTGTGGTGAACCTTTGCAAGAGCAGCAAAATAAATTTGTACGGATTACACCACCTGGCACAATCGACATTGATGTTCAAGTTGTTGATTAAAGCCTAGAAAATTTTTAAAAGTGTTGCTTCGCAACACTTTTAAAAATTTTCTGGTGGGTCGTCTGATGGGAATAAGTTTTCCAAAGGCTTCCGAAGCAAGCCTTTGGAAAACTTATATGGGTTTTAAGTAAGCGCAAAGCGCTGTACCTCTGAATTAGGTATAAAATATTGCTAACTCTATATTCAGCGTTCAGCATAGGATGTCACCATGCCATTGATTGCAACCGATAAGATTGTCAAAGACCTAGAAAAAGCAGGTGCTTTAGCAATGCGAGTACCACCTGAAGGTGGTTATGAAGGTCGCTACCAACTACGCCTCAAGAATGCGGGTTATGAAATTCTCTTCATTACTGCTCGTGGTTTAGGCGATGTGAATAGTTACCTCACAGGTGTTCATGGTGTACGTCCCTCTCACCTTGGTAAAACCGAGATTCGCACCTATTTCATTCCTCCTGCAATTCAATTTCGCCTCAATGCTTTGCCTGCAAAGTCTAAGGGTTTAGTTGTATGGCTAATCGAGGGTAAATATCTCTCGAAGGAAGAGTTAGAAACCTTGAGCCAAATTCCCGATCGCGACCCGCGTGTAAAAATCGTGATCGAAACTGGTAGCGATCGCGAAGTGACTTGGCAACCGCTTAAACAAGCCGTTGCTGCATAAACAACCATAAAAAAAGAGTCGC
>DCSN01000221.1:0-3088 GCA_002325645.1 Pseudanabaena sp. UBA1465 | reverse complement strand
GCGACTCTTTTTTTATGGTTTTGCCTTTGTTTCTGGCAATTTCACAAATATGCGATCGCCAGCCTTTGCTCCACTTAAAATCTGAGTTTGGTTATCTACGGTTGTGCCAATCGTCACGGGTTGAAACTTGGGCTTACCCTTTTCATCAACAACTAATACGCCTGTTTTACCTTCCTGCGTGACGATCGCCACCGTTGGCACGACCAGCGCATCATTAATTTTTTGACCAATAAACCGTAAATCTGTATTCATGCCAGATTGCAATTTATCTTTGCCCGTTTCCAAAGTGACGCGCACTTGGAACGATGTCACATTCTGCTCAATAATTGCTTCAGGGGCAATTAACCTGACTTTGCCTTTAAAAACTTCTGAAGGAAAAGCATCGGCAACAATTTCGACTTCCTGACCAATTTTAATTTGCGAAATATCAACTTCAGGAACCTTGGCAATGATTTCGATGCCATTGGCGATCGCCACAATTGAAGTGGAAGTTGAGGAATTAGTTGCCGAAGCACTGGTAGTTGGTGTGACAAAAGCTCCTGCATTGGCATATTTTTGGGTAATCACTCCTGAGAAGGGAGCGCGGACAATCGTATCTTCAATTTGGACTTCGATAATTCGGATACCCGCGATCGCTTGAGCAAGCTGGGCTTCGGCTTGAGCGACATCTTCAGCACGGCTACCGTTGCGCGACTGTTCAAATTGACGGGTTGCTTCCGCCAAATTTGCCTCAGCAGTGAGTAAATCCGCCTGAGTACTGCGATCATCGGTTAATACTTCATCTAGGCGATCGCGAGAAATTGCCCCTTCCGTTTGCAAACCGCGATAACGGGAGGTTCGCGCATTACTTAAATCCAAGCGCGATCGGACAGCTTGTAATCGCCCCTGCGCCGCCTCAACCCTTGCTTGAGCCGAAGCAATATCTTCGGGACGATTACCATTGCGTAATTTAACTAGACTTGCCTCGGCAGCAGCAGCACTGGCTATTGCCTGATCATATTGCGGAACCAAGTTCGCATTATCCATGCGAGCGATGACTTGTCCTTTAGTCACCTTTGCCCCTTGCTCAACTAGTAACTCAACTAGTTTTCCCGCCTGCTTCGGGCTAATATTCACGGTTTCAATAGGTACGACCGAACCACTAGCTTTAATTTTGATTGCTAAAGACTTTGACTCCACTGTCTCGGTTTTATCGTTAGCTGAAGTTGCATTTTGATTGGAACCCGCTAAAGCTCTAAAGACAGCGAATCCACCGCCTAATAAAACCACAACCAAAACCACGATCAGCCAAGGATTTTTCCAAGCGCGTTTGGGATTACGGGTTTCTTTCTGTTCTTGCTTCTTGGCAACGGTAGTCTGCATCGAATTTAAGTCTTAATAAAGCTGAATAAAGCCAACTGCTTAAAATTTTAAGCCTGTGTAGGCTAACTTACGTCAATTCCCCTTAATTTGCATCACCCCCTAGGATCATGTTATACCAAATCACAAAACGGTGTAACCTATTTACGTTTTGTGGATTAAAGATAAATTTTCAAAAAGCTTGTGAAGCAAGCTTTTTGAAAATTTATCTAGGTTTTAAGAAAGCGCAAAGCGCTGTATAACATCAAAAAACGGTATATTAGCAACAGTAGAGACTTTATAGAGACGCACAATAGTTATATAAATTCATATTTGAGGGTTAATAACCTTGTGATTCAGCCTGTCACAATTTGGGATGACAAACCACATATCGTAATTCACGGATCTAAAGGTGCAATCCAAATTGCTCTAGTGAATGCGTACTCTTGGACGTTAGGTCGGGGATCGGAAAATGATATTCCTTTGTCCGATAAATGTGCATCGCGAAATCATGCGATGTTTCAGCTTGTGGGGGAAAGCAATTATTTTTTGATCGATCTAGGGAGTCGGAATGGCTCCTTTGTGAATGGTCGGCGGGTGACTATTCCTGTAAGTTTAAAAAATGGCGATCACATTACATTGGGGGAAACAAACCTAGAATTTTACTGCCCCGAAACGATCACCACTCCCGATAATAATGACGAAAATACTGATGCCGCAGCTACAGCCATGCTGCATAAGCGACGACTAATCACAGTTTTAGTGGTTGATATTCGTGACTTCACCAAACTAACGCAGCAGATGGATGAGCATATTCTCTCTGAGACAATTGGGACATGGTTTCGGCGGGCGGGCGAGATCATCGATCGCCACGGCAGTTGGGTTGATAAATACATTGGCGATGCGGTAATGACAGTTTGGATTCATGAAGCTGGTAAGGGTTCAGATACTGTGGCAACTCAAGACATGCTCAAGGTCTATCGCGCTCTTTATGAACTGTATAACATGAGCAATGAACTCAATCAGCAATTCGAGTTACCCTTCCAATTGCGTGTTGGTGCAGGCATAAATACAGGATATGCAATGGTGGGACAAATGGGAACTAGTGAGCATCCTGACTACACGGCTCTTGGTGATACGGTAAATGCGGCTTTCCGATTAGAATCTTCAACGAAGCAATTAGGAGTAGATGTGGCGATCGGTTCTACTACTTATAGTCATACTCCCTATGCGGCGGTATTGCTGCCCCTCAAGCAATACTCTGTAGAACTCAAAGGTTATAGCTCTCCCACCATTACCTATGCTGGCACTTTTAATGAATTAGGCGCATACATCAAAAAATTGGATGATCAGGTATAACTTACAGCGCTTTGCGCTCAAACCCAAGCCGAGAAAATTTTGAAAGCTTTGCAAAGCAAAGCTTTCAAAATTTTTTTGTGGTTCGTTTGATCGGCAATTAGGCACTGGTCAGTGAATTAGTGGTATGAGAAAATAGAGGCAGAGCAAAGGAGAAAGTTATGGAATGCTCACAGTGTCAGAGTGAAAAGAGCATCAAAAACGGCAAACACCATCACCAAAATGGCAAAGCCATCCAGAACTACTTATGCAAAGGATGCGGTAAGAGATTTAGCGAAAGGACAGGAAGCGTAATGTCAAGGCTGAGAACCCCAGTAAGTATAGTATCGTTTGCTCTGAAGATGAGGAGTGAGGGGATGGGAATCAGAGCAAGTGGGAGAGTGCTGGAAAAATC
>DCSN01000153.1:4223-12942 GCA_002325645.1 Pseudanabaena sp. UBA1465 | reverse complement strand
ATGAGTGTCGGGTATGTCACTAACTCTGATAGTTTTAGTTAATCTACCCTAAGCGGTATGGTGTGTTAAGAAATATAAAGTATTATTTATTCAAGCAAAGATTTTTAAAGTCTAGAAATCAAAAAACAAAGGAGATAATTGCAATGTCTGACTCTACAGAACCCAAATTTGGTTTTAACAACTTCGCAGAAACTTGGAACGGTCGTCTTGCAATGCTTGGCTTCGTTATCGGTTTAGCGACAGAGTTGCTCACTGGTCAAGGTATTCTTTCTCAAATTGGCTTGCTATAGTTTTAACATAAAGAAAGGGTCGGCGCTAAGCGCCGACCCTTTTTCATGCTCTTAAATATTTGAGAATTTTTTGAAAAAGCTGCACGATCGCTGCTTCGCCATTGTCTCGAATAAAAATATCAAAATTCGGATGCGAGTTCGCCTCGATTAACCAGTATTTTCCCCGATCATCCAAAACAACATCTAAACCCACATAGGCGATCGCCATCTTCTCAAAAATGGGTTTAATAAACTCATCAATCGCCTGAATCACTTGAGCATCATTTACTTGTTTAGCGATCGCACCTTCCCAATGTAAAGGGCTAAGATTGCCCACGAACTCCGCTTGGGAAATATCTTTTTCATATAAGACTATCTGCTCTTGATGGAGGCATACAGAGCGATACTCCTTAATGATATTGATAGATTGCTGTGTCAACGCAACATAGTCATAGTTTTTACTGCCAACATCAAAAATACGCTCTAAAGCATTACGGACTTCCAGTAAATCAGCACATTTAAAAACATTATTACCAGCCGATCCTCTATTTCTTTTGACAATTACTGGAAATTGAAAATTGTTTTCTATTTCCGTAATAATTTTATCAATAGAAGGAAATTCTAGGTACTCTAAATACTTCACATCGCAATAGGGAGAAATGAAAGATATCGTGCGCGGCATTTTCACCACATCTTGAAAGATTTGATAAAAATATTGCTTATCTTTAAAAATCTCAGCGACGGATTGCGGTGTTAAAGGCGTTGAGTAATTAGTAAAATAATATTCGCGATCGCCAAGTTTAATCTTTACCACATTCTGATTGGGATGCAGAATCTCATAGGCAATAGATGACTTTTTGCAAGCTTCAATCAGCATCTTAATATTCGTAAGCATAGTTTCCTTTAATCCTCTAAATAGCTATATGTAGACATTAGAAATTGAATAGATTAATTATTACTCACTCTAAAATCTCCTTAGCTTTCTCTAAATAAGGTGATAGTAATTTATTAATCTGAGAAGCTAAAATTGATTCTTTGCGATTTTCTAAATCTCTAAGAATACGCTCTTTCAATCTGTTCTCATTGAGATGATAAATTTTGAATTCATTTGACAAGTAGTTAAGAAGGTTTGCAAATGCTTCCTTACCACGAAAATATTGTTTGCCATCATCTAACGATAAAGACTGTGGATCTTCAATCCAATTTCTCCAATTATATTCTTCCAAAACTTGATCAAAAATAGCAGTACAACTTTCAATTTTATTTTTAGATTGTTGAGATTTTTCATCTATTTGTGATATATACCATTTTCTTAAATCGTCTATACCTATAATATCCTTGGGTGCTTCCAATTTAGAATATGACTTATCTGAATGTAGAAATCTAAATCTAATACATTCTATAAATTCTGTCTGAATTTGACTTTTAAAATACTGTAATAAAAAATTATTGATAAATTCTTCTGTTATATGAATTACAACTTGTTTTGCAGGTTTATTGTTTAATGACTTGTTTGGTAGTTGGTTCAAGAAAGATGTAATTACATCTAGCTCATCAAGTAAAAAGTTTTCCCATTCATGTCGTTCCCAATAGATAATTTTTGCTCTATTTTTTTCAATTAAATTCTGGTCTAAAATATCATCATCTGCTGAGTATTTACGGAAATCACGATCTGCGATCGCTAATACAGGAATTACTTTATGAATAGAATTTTCTCTATTTTTTACTTTGTTATATATTAATTTTGCAACCGTATTAAAATTGCTGCTACCACCAATTTTAATAAATTCATAATTTGCTGTATTAATATCGGCTGATAAAAGCCTACCGAATGACTCAACTTCAGGACTAGTTGGTTCTCCTTCAACTAGGATATATAGAGTGTCATCTTTAATATTCATTATTAACTACTCTGACAATTTTCCAAGATGAATAATTTCTGAGTCATAGAAAAGACCGATCACATCAGGTGAATGAGTTGTAAAAATATATTGATTATTATCTGTATCATCTCTCAATGCTCTAATTAATCTTTTTTGCCAAGTATGGTGTAGGTTAAGTTCAATTTCATCAATTAAAACAATTGAATTTTTAGCTATTCCTGAGGTTAAACCTACCAAAATTCGTAAAATTTGATGCTCTCCAGAACCCATTTGGTATAGATCATATTCAAGTTCATTTTTTCTAAAAATAAGTGTGTCCGAATCAGGTCCAGATTCAAAACGAACTAGTTCTGCTGGATAACAAATCTTGTTAAATAATCGCTTTATTCTAGTCCAATATGATTCACCAAATTTTTCTTCATTCCATGTGATATGCCTAGAATAGTATTTATACAGCAATGAAAGAACCTCATTATGTTCTAATTCTTCATGATTTTTATTGTTAAAAATACTATGTTCTAACTTTACTGAGCGTCTTTGATCTAAATAACAAACACTACCAACCTTATCAAAAATACTCTCAGATTCTAACTTTTTCTCAATAGACTTTCGGGCTTTTCCTCTTGCGCCTAAAATATTATGCAAATCAGTTGGTTCATCACAATCAAAAGTCTTAAATCTCTCCATAATTTGTGATGGAGGAAAAACCCAAGTGAATTTCAGACTATCCTGCACGGGAAACTTTTTTCCCGCTTCTAAAAAAGCAGAAATGCCAAGATCAGCATAAATTTTTTTAATTACTTCTGCTTCATCCTTATTTATTGAATATTCAAAGCCTATATTTGCAACATACCCTTTTCCTCTTACAATTTGCTGAGGAGAAAAAATCAATCCATCTCTTAGTTGAGGATTTGGATTTTGTGGATCTTCAAAGGTTTTGACAACAATATCAATAGCGTCAAAGATAGAAGTTTTACCAGAACCATTAGGACCAACAATTAAAGTCATTAATCTTGGTCTTGACAATTCGTCAGTAAAATCTAATTCAAGATGTTTAATGGCGCGAAAATTTTCAATTTCTAACGAGTGTAGTTTCATGGTTAGACTTCTATCTTGACTTAAAGGATATTGTTAAGAATTACCAAGAGCGTGTCTTAACTCACGTTCCGCAGTTTCTAACGCTTCTGGTAACTTGCTCGCATCCTTACCACCTGCTTGCGCGAGGTTCGGACGACCACCACCGCCACCACCGCAGATTTTGGCGATCGCACCGATAAATTTGCCAGCTTGCAAGCCTTTAGCATTTACTTCTTTACTGAAAGAAGCAACTAGAGTTACTTTGCCATCATCGCTAAAGGAGCCAAGCACCACGGCACCATGACCTAGTTTAGATGAAAGCTTTTCGGCAGCCGATTTCAGTGCTTCGGCTTCAATATCGGGAAGTTGAGCAACCAGAATTTTAAATTCGCCCACAGCTTCGGCTTGGTGGATCAGGGAGTCAGCCTTGACTAGGGCTAGTAGCTGTTTAAGATGTTCGACTTCTTTGTGAGCGATTTTTAGCTCATGTTGCAAACCTGTAATCCGATCGCTAATTTCTTCGGGCTTGATCTTAAAGCGATCGCTTAAATCCTTGGTGATGTTATCGCGTACGGTTAGATATTCTAGAACCGCTTGACCTGCGATCGCTTCAATACGACGTATGCCTGAGGCAACACCAGTTTCAGAAATAATTTTGAATACGCCAATTTCGCTGGTGTTCTTAACGTGCGTACCGCCGCAAAGTTCCATCGACACATTAGGAATATCGATCACGCGAACTTCTGCGCCATACTTTTCACCGAACATGGCGATCGCGCCTTTGGCTTTGGCTTTGGCGATCGGTAATACTTCAATTACGGAGTCATGGGCTTCGGCAATCCAGTTATTGATTTGGAGTTCAATTTGCTGGATTTCTTCAGTAGTAACGCCACGATTGAGATTGAAGTCAAAACGGAGGCGATCGCTGTCAACGAGAGAACCTGCTTGGGAAACATTAGGATCAACGATTTTCTTTAAAGCCGCTTGCAGTAGGTGTGTGGCGGTATGGTGGGCTTGGATGCGACGACGCTCGGATATAGCGATTTGAGCATTGACACTATCACCGACAGCAATTTCACCACGTTCAATTTGCCCAACATGAATGAATAAATCAGCTTGTTTTTGGACATCGCTAATTTTGGCGATCGCTTCACCAATGGCGAGATAACCTGTATCGCCAACCTGTCCGCCTGACTCAGCATAGAAAGGAGTGCGATCTAAAACGATTTGGACTTTATTGCCAGCGATCGCCTTTTTGACCAGTTCGCCATTGACCAGAATTGCTTTAACAATGGCAGTGCTACTGAGTTCGATATAGCCAAGAAATTCGGTCTTACCAATTTCTTTAGCGATATTTGCCCAGTTGTCCTTTGCCATCAGGTCAATATCTTCATGGGCAGCTTGCGATCGCTCCTGTTGCTTTTTCATCTCAGATTCAAAGCCATTGGCATCAACGGTAAAGCCAACTTCTTCGGCAATTTCTTGGGTTAGTTCCAGAGGAAATCCGTAGGTATCATAAAGAGTGAACGCATCAACGCCCGAAATAGTTTTGCTAGACTTCACTTCAGACTTAACCAAAATCTCTTCCAACAACTTCTCACCACGCTCTAGGGTTTGCAGGAAGCGAGTTTCTTCGATTTGGATTTCATCTTTAATCACATGTTCTCTTTCGCGAGTGTTGGGATACACCGACTCCGAAAGGGCGATCGCCACTTCTGCAACTTCGGAGGCAAATGTCCCTGAAATCCCAATCAATCGCCCATGACGGACGACCCGCCGTAAGAGACGGCGCATAATATAGCCACGTCCGACATTAGAGGCATTAATTCCATCCGCAATCATATGCACCACCGATCGCACATGGTCGCCAATCACCTTGAGCGAAGTCTTTACTTTCTCATCGCTCTTGTGATAATCAATCCCTGCAATATCCGCCGCTTTTTTGATGATTGGGAAGATTAAATCAGTTTCGTAATTATTGGGAACGCCTTGCAATACTTGCGCCATTCGCTCCAAACCTAAGCCCGTATCAATATTCTGCTTCTTTAGCTTTGTAAGAGTGCCATGACTATCACGGTTCAATTCCATGAAGACAAGGTTATAAATCTCTAGGAAGCGCGAATCATCTTCTAAATCAATATGTTCATCACCCAGTTCTGGATGGAAATCATAATAGATTTCCGAACAAGGTCCACAGGGTCCTGTCGCGCCCGATGCCCAAAAATTATCATCACCCATACGCTGAATCCGATGGGCAGGAATGCCGATCTCATCGCGCCAAATCGCAAAAGCATCTTCATCGGTATGATAGACACTGACCACGAGGCGATCTGGTGGTAACTGAAATACTTTCGTTACTAATTCCCATCCCCAAGCGATCGCTTCTTTTTTGAAGTAATCGCCAAAGCTGAAATTCCCTAACATTTCAAAAAAAGTATGGTGACGCGCCGTTCTACCGACATTCTCGATGTCATTGGTGCGGATACATTTCTGAGAAGTGGTGGCGCGAGGAACTTCAGGCTCCTGCTGTCCTAAAAAAATTGGCTTAAATGGTAGCATTCCCGCGATCGTGAGCAGCACCGTGGGATCGGCAGGGACAAGGGACGCGCTAGGCAGTACTTTGTGATTACGCTCTTCAAAGAATTCGAGAAATTTAGCACGAATTTCAGCACCAGTAAGGGAGGGAAGGCTAGCCATGAACTTATGATTTAGGGTTTGGTTTTAAGATTTGGGTGAATAGCGATCGGGCGCTTAAAAATCCGTAAACAATATTACGATTTGGCATAATTTGTCCATCTAGTATTATGCCACCTAAATTGTGAGAGTTAGTCCCCAAGGGTCTAACTCTCACAATTTAGAGAGGGCTTCGCTGTAAAATAGGAAACAAGTTTTTATTCTACAATTTTGGTTACTGACGTGGACGCGATCGCTGTTAGCTCTCTTGCGCTCAATATTATTCTGGGATTATTTATCCTGATGTATATATTTCGGATCATCATGACATGGTATCCCCAGATTCCCCTCAAGCAATTTCCCTATAGTCTGATTACCTTCCCCACCGAGCCATTGTTATTTGTGCTGCGGAAGCTGATCCCACCGATCGGCGGCATTGATATTTCCCCTGTGATTGGCGTGGGTATTTTTAGCCTCCTGCGCGAAATGTTGCTGGGTCAGCAAGGTATTTTGACCATGCTTCAATAAATAAATGTTTAACACCGAAGTTATTAAACATTTATTTGGAAAAACTTGCTATAATTAAAAATTGTGATTATTTTAAGAGCGTAAGTTTTGATAGAACGCTATACGTTACCCGAAATGGGTCGGTTATGGACCGATCGCCATAAATACCAAACTTGGCTGCAAGTTGAGATCGCCGTTTGCGAGGCCCAGGCCGAATTAGGCTATATACCTGCCGATGCTGTCGAAGAAATTAAGGCAAAAGCAAACTTTGATACCGATCGCGTCAATGAAATTGAGTTAACGGTCAAGCACGACATGATCGCGTTTTTGACCAACGTAAATGAATATGTAGGTGATGCAGGGCGCTATATTCACCTCGGTTTGACTAGCTCTGACGTGCTAGATACGGCTCTAGCCGTGCAATTAGTCGATAGTTTAGAAATCATCCAAGCCCAGTTAGAAGAAGCAATTCAAGCGATTCGCTACCAAGCCCAACAACATCGCTACACGATTATGGCGGGTCGGACGCATGGAATTCATGCGGAGCCAATTACCTTTGGATTTAAGCTGGCTGGCTGGTTAGCGGAAATGTTGCGCCATCGCGATCGCCTGTTGAACTTAAATAAAACGATCGCTGTCGGTAAAATTTCGGGCGCAGTGGGAACCTATGCCAATGTTGACCCACGCATTGAAGCGATCGCCTGTCAGAAATTGGGACTTCAGCCCGACTGTGCATCGACACAGGTAATTTCTCGCGATCGCCATGCCGAGTTCTCGCAAGTATTAGCCCTAATCGGCGCATCGATCGAGCGTTTTGCGGTGGAAATTCGTAACTTGCAGCGTACCGATGTCTTGGAAGTGGAAGAGCATTTCACCAAAGGACAAAAAGGCTCATCGGCTATGCCTCATAAGCGCAATCCGATCCGTTCGGAGCGTTTAACAGGGATGGCGCGGTTACTGCGTGGCTATGCGACTACTGCTCTGGAAAATGTGGCGCTATGGCATGAACGCGATATTTCCCACAGTGCGGCCGAACGGGTATTGCTACCCGATAGCTGCATCCTCACGCATTTCATGCTCCGAGAAATCACGGATTTAACCAAAAATCTGTTGGTGCATACCCACAATATGGAGCGTAATCTCTATTGTTATGGTGGTGTGGTCTTCAGTCAGCAGGTGCTGCTAGGGCTTGTAACTAAAGGTTTAAGCCGTGAAGATAGCTATGCGATCGTCCAGAAAGCTGCCCATCTTGCATGGAATAAAACTGACGGTGATTTCCGTAAGTTGATCAGCGAAGATGAAACCGTGCAGAAAACTTTCTCTGAAGAAGAGTTAGCCGCTTGCTTCGATCCTAATAAGCATCTTAAAAATCTCGATCAGATTTATCAAAGATTGGGTATATAAAAACCCTAACCTAGACTAAAAAGGTAGCTTTTTGGCTACCTTTTTGTTTTTTTATCTATAATCTCCGATCAAGCGAGCCAAGAATTTTTTGAAAGCGTTGCTTTGCAACAGTTTCAAAAAATTCTTGGTTTGGGTTTGAGCGCAAGGCTCTGTCAATTTGAGAATTACTCAAAAATCTGGGAGATCAGGCAGGAAAAATCTGGTAAAAGTGGTGAAGTGATGGTATCACTCTCAAATAAAGTCATCGCTAGTTTGAGAACGCCATGATCACGCCGATAAATTTGAATTTGCCTAGCTCGCCAATCCGCAATCCAATATTCCAATACTCCCCTCGATGAATAAAGTTTAAGCTTTATTTCTCGATCGCGCCTTTCATTTTCCGTTCCCGCAGAAAGCACCTCGATCGCCAAATCAGGCGCACCAAGCAAATGTCCAGCCTGATCAATCAGAATTTCATATTTCTCTTTACTAACCCACACCACATCAGGAATCACATCATCCTGATCGCCAAAGATTACGCCAGCCCCAACTGCGATATATCCCAATTTCGTTTGATCTGACCATGCTTTTAATTTGGCGTAAAAATTACCGCAGGTGGTTTGATGTTTCCAGTGAGGCGCTCTAGTCACAAAAAGTTCTCCATTAATAATTTCATAACGGTTGCCGTTGTCGGGCATTAGCTCTAAGTCTGCACTAGTCCAAAGAAGCTGATCGTCTGGCTTAGCGATCGCCGCTTCAGTGACAATTTCAGTGACAATGGAATTATTAACAGTTTCAGTGGTAACAGCGATCGCTTGAGTCATGATGGAGTCCTAGGATGAGCGATATCGTCATAGTATAGCAATCCGTCAGAATCACAGATTACAGCGCTTTGCGCTGTTCTAAAACCCAAGAAATTTTTTAAAA
>DCSN01000153.1:0-4180 GCA_002325645.1 Pseudanabaena sp. UBA1465 | reverse complement strand
TTTTTAAAAAATTTCTTGGATCCCACAAAGCCTCAATAGGCTGTAGATAGATTTAGTTATAGCTAAATATTCTCAACGATCGCAATTTCATCGTCGGTTAGTTCGTATAGGGTAATGGTCAGTTAAGGAGTGAGGGAAGAGAAGCCCCGTAATGATAACAACTCCAACCAACATAGAAATCGGTCGTTTGCCTGTGGCACTCTTGATTTTTTTAGCTCCTACTAACTTTTGAGTAATTTTGCTCTAGATCGGATGCGATCGCATAATTATTATCAATTAACTCGTCAATATCTTGTTTGACTGTATTGCAAATAGTATCAAGGGGTAAGTCATTATGATCATAGCCAAAGGGATTTTCGATCTCAATACCAATTTCTTCAATTCCTAGTAAAGCGAAACTAACTAAACCAACAAACAAACCCGTCCACCATCCTAAATCTTTAACTAGCTGAAAGGGCAACAATATACAATAAATCAATACCAATTGCTTGAGATGAATCACATATGCTAAGGGCAAAGGTGTCCTTAAAATTCTTTCGCATCCTCCGATTGCATCGATAATACTCTTCAAATTAGATTGCAGAAGTGGGACATGGTTGTAATGTAGATAATCATTGCCTCTTTGATACTGTTGTTGGATATAGTCGGCGATCCATTTGACGATTTGGAGAGGCTTATTATTGATAGTTTTTAAATGTAAGCATTGAGATCCAGACTGAGACATAGACATGAGTTCTTCTAATTCCCTATTGTCAGTTTCCGAGCGAAGATGAGCTTTAATCGCTACTAGCAAAATAGGTATGAGCCTCATAGCTGTTTGCTTTTTGACTTGATCTTCTGGTTCAAGATCATTAATTATCACCCCAATTTGCCAAGCCAATGTTCGAGAATCATTTACCAAACCACCCCATAATCTGCGACCTTCCCAAAAGCGATCGTAGGCGGTATTAGTTCTAAAAACCAATAATAAACCTATGACAATACTGGGGATCACATTTCCTAAAATAGGCTGTGATACAGGAACTTTTAGATAGGATAGTAAAGAAATAAATAACCCAAATATACCGAGGACAATTACATATTTATATACAGCTACGATCACCGATCCTTTGATTTGTAAAACAAATTTAAACCAACTTTTGTTTTTTGTTTTGCGGTGTTTTATTTTTGGCATACTATCATTTTAAAAATTGCGTCTACTAACTATAGAACAAGGAGCTAAAGCCCCTTCTTCTATTTTACTTACACACTTCCATCGGGGTGCATCTCAGTTGCAAAACTGAGATGCACCTGAGATGCACCCGTCAAGAGAAGAATGATGCTAAAAATACCTCATTTTTTCTCTGCTGCACTGATCTGCCGCACTGATCTGCTGCACTGATCTGCCGCACTGATTGTTGGTCAAACCAATATTATTTTGACCTTACCGCGTCGCATTGCCTTACTTTATCAAAATGCTGATATAGATTGATTTGAGCCATCAATTGACTTACAGCAAAACTCGATCAAACCCGCCACAAGAAGGGTCGCAGGGCGAAGCCCCGCAACGGGTTTTATATTTTAATTTGTGGCGGGTTTGAAAACAAATTGCTGTAGGAGAATAAACTATATGCAAATCTAGTCAAAGCATTGCGATCAAGTTCCTTTCCATCTATGGCTACGCAATTTGATTAGTTCGGGAACTCAAAATATAAAGTAGAAAATATAAAGTAAAAAAAAGAGAGGATGCTTTGCATCCTCTCTTTTTTATTTGCAGATTTTTAAATTTGAGGAATAAAACGCTCCTTTACGGGAACAGTTGTATATTCAGAAACAATACGGCGGAATTCATCACCGTCAAGAGTTTCAGCTTCAACTAGCAGATCGACAACGCGATCGATCGCGGCTCTATTTTCATACACAATCTGAAGTGCAGTTTGATAGCATTTTTGAACGATTTCGCGAACTTGTTGATCGATCTTGGCTGAAATATCCTCAGAATATTGCGAACCGCCGCCCATACTGCGCCCAAGGAATACTTCTGAACTTTGACCTTCAAGAGCCAATTGTCCAATATTTGACATTCCAAAACGAGTGACCATTTGACGCGCCATGCCGCCAACTTGTTGTAAGTCTCCGCCTGCGCCAGTCGTCACTTCCGCAGAACCAAATACGGCTTCTTCGGCTGCACGTCCACCGAGAGCCGCCGTGATTCGAGCGAGGATTTGACCGCGAGAGATTAGAGTCTGTTCTTCGTCGGGGGTGAACCATGTCAAACCAGCCGCTTGACCACGGGGAATGAGGGTCACTTTTTGAACAGGGTCATGATCCTTCATTAATGTACCAACGATCGCATGACCAACCTCGTGATAGGCAATCAAACGCTTATTACGGCTATCGACAAGGGCTTTACCTTCTAGACCAGCGATGATTCTATCTACGGCATCATCGATTTCTGCCATGGTCATTGCATCCTTACGACGACGAGCCGTGAGAATGGCAGCTTCATTGAGTAAGTTGGCAAGGTCAGCACCTGCAAATCCTGGGGTACGGCGGGCGATCGCTTCTAAAGAAACTTCAGGGCTAATCTTTTTGTCGCGAGCATGAACATTCAATACTTGTAAACGCCCTTTGATGTCAGGTGGATCAACACCGATTTGGCGATCAAAACGACCTGGACGTAATAGCGCGGAGTCAAGGACATCGGCGCGGTTAGTTGCGGCAATTACGATTACGCCAGAGTTGCCTTCAAAACCATCCATTTCCGTGAGGATTTGGTTTAGGGTTTGTTCGCGTTCGTCATTACCACCGCCGATACCAGCGCCACGTTGACGACCGACTGCATCGATTTCATCGATAAAGATGATGCAAGGTGCATTTTCTTTGGCTTTCTTGAACAAGTCACGCACGCGGGATGCACCCACACCAACGAACATTTCGACAAATTCAGAACCTGATACGGAAAAGAAAGGAACACCCGCTTCACCAGCGATCGCTTTGGCAAGCAAAGTCTTACCAGTTCCAGGCGGTCCAATTAGCAAAACGCCTTTAGGAATCTTTGCGCCGACGGCTGTAAAGCGTTCGGGCTTCTTCAAGAAAGTAACAACTTCTTGTAATTCTTCCTTCGCTTCTTCAATGCCAGCGACATCATCAAACATTACGCCAGTCTTGGCATCCATCGCAAAACGAGCCTTCGATTTACCAAAATCCATTGCCTGTCCAGGCCCGCCCATTTGATTGGAACGACGGAATAAGAAAAATAAACCTGCGATCAAAGCGACGGGGAAAACTAAATTACTAATAAAACCCCAGATTGCGCCATTGTTGCTAGGGGGATAAATGGCTAAATCCACGCCACCTTCATTGAGTTTATCCATCAATTCGGGCGCATATAGCGGTAAGTCAACCCTAGCGCGTTGCTCTTTACCTTCAATTTGGGGATCGCTTGCTACGATTACCGCCGTGCGTCCACCATCAAAAATATCGACCTTGCGTACCCGATGTTCATCGAGGTATTCAAGAAATCTTCCGTAGGCAATGCGGGTATTTGCCGCGTTGACCGTAGGACGACTAGGGGCGGGACGAGCAACTAATGTCTGCCAGCCAAAAAAGCCGATGATTGCTATGGGCAGTAACCACAGCAGTGCAGTTCTCCAAGAGGATTTCATATAGCAAAGAGCCTGATGTTCAAAATAATTTCTTAACTAAACTTAACTTACCATGATCTTTAATTAATGCGATGAGGCGATCGCAAATATCTACCCAAAGGAAAGCGCACCACAAACAAATCCAAGGCGGCGAGATCTGCGCCTTGGATTTATGCCAATTAAATTTATGTTTAATTAATGTACTACAATTAAAGATTAGCTTTCCATTGATACAAAAAACCATGAAAAACATTGCGATCGCCATTGCAACCTTTATTACATCCACAATGCTTATTGGTTCTGCTATGGCAAGCAGCGAAAAGAGTCCCTGTAAAAATTCAGGAGAGGTGTATGTAACTGGATATGTCAGAAAAAGTGGGGTTCGTGTAAAGCCGTCTTGCCGCACCACTCGCAATACAACAACAAAAGATAATTGGTCAACGATTGGCAACGTCAACCCCTATACAGGCAAAAAAGGCACAAAGCGCCCATAGTCAAGTTTTTGTCAGTAATATTTTCAGTAATTCAGTAATATTTCTGGTTCTAAATTAGTT
>DCSN01000180.1:20380-45268 GCA_002325645.1 Pseudanabaena sp. UBA1465 | reverse complement strand
CTTCCCACTCACATTAGTTAAAATAGGTATTGGTGATGTCACTGGACATGGTTTAGAAAGCGGTATGTTAATGATCATGGTACAGACAGCCGTACGCACTTTATTACAAAATGAGGAGAACGATCCTGTCCGATTTTTAGATACTCTCAATCGCACAATTTATGGCAATGTGCAGAGAATGTCCTCGGATAAAAATTTAACACTGTCGCTGATTGATTATGAACATGGCAAATTAACGTTAAGCGGCCAGCATGAGGAAATTATTGTGGCTCGTCGAAATGGAACTCTAGAGAGATTTGATACCATTGATCTCGGATTTCCGATTGGGCTTGAGGAAGAAATTTTTGATTTCCTCGATCAAAAGCAAATTAATTTAGACGCAGGGGATGTGATGGTTCTATATACCGATGGTATTACCGAAGCTGAGAATGAGCAACGTAAACTCTATGGCTTAGATCGTCTATGTGAGGTGATTCGAGTAAATGTTGATCAGTCTGCCAGTAATATTCGACAGGCCGTAATCGATGACCTGCGATCGCATATTGGGACACAAAAAATTTATGACGATATTACTTTGTTAGTCCTCAAACAAAGATAAAAAAAGCCGCGCACTGCGCGGCTTTTTGGGGAAATCCTATACGCTAACGGGTGTAGGAACGTTGCTAAAAGCTTTAACAGAAGGCTTATTGAATACTTGAGCCAATTGACGGGGGGCGCGATCGCACCAGTTCTTTTTACCGTAAACATAGCCCGCAATCAGAGGCAGAGCAACAGTTGCTTCGGAGAACACCATTTGTTCTTGAACGATATCCACCTTACCCCAAGAATGGGCTTCCTTCAAAGTAGAACCAGAGAGAGCGCCGTCACGTTCATCGGCAACAGTGATTTGGACGGCATATTTGTGCATTGCAGCCTCAAAACCGAGCAATTCGGCGGCGACGACAGTATCTTGAGCAAAATTCTTAGGAACACCACCGCCAATCATGAATAGACCAGTGTGAGGGCTTGCCAACTTGCATTGAGTCAATTCGCGGAAATCCTTCACCGAGTCAATGCTGACATGCTCTTCGGGAGAGTTCCACTGATGATGCACTAAGCCAAAACCTGCGGAGCAGTCGCTAAAGGCAGGAACGAAGATAGGAACTTGATGCTCATAGGCTGCCAAGACGACAGAGTGGCGATTTTTGGCATTTTGATCAAGATATGCGCCCATTTCATGGATAAACTCGCGAGAGGAGTAGGGGCGAGGAGGAAGAGAATTCGCAATCTTTGCGATCGTCATGTCACAAACACGCAGTTCATCTTCATCAATATAGGTGTCATAGATGCGATCGATCGCATTTTCGCGTAATACCGCGTCATCAGCAAAGGTGTCACCAACATAGTGACGGAAGCCAAGAGCTTCAAAGAAGTCCTGATCGACGATATTTGCACCTGTAGAGACAATCATGTCTACCATGTTGTTGACGATGAGATCGTAAATTACTCCCTTGAGTCCAGCACTAAATAAAGAACCTGATAGACATAGAATGATCGCACAATCTTTATCTTGGATCATGTTGTCGTAGATCCGAGCAGCACGACCAAGATTACGCCCCTGAAAAGCAGTATTTGCCATTGCATCAACCAGACCAACAACATCAAAAGCCTTGATGTCGATGTGTTCAACAGTCTGTTTAAGTAGTTCGCGTTTCATGGTTCTTTTGATCCCTAGATGTTATGTGTTGTAAATGTATGCAAGCAAATTGAGTAAAATTCAACAACAGAACAAGCGAAATCGAACACCCAAAGAATTTACAGTTTTTGTGGCAATACCAAGCAGATACCTATTGCAGCTAATATCAGTCAAAAGATAGATAGTGCCAATTTGATATCTTGGACGCAAAAAAACGTTTACCCTGAAGGTTCTTTTACTACTTATTCAGTTTTGAAAATATTTAGTCTTCTCCAATACAAGAGGCGATCGACCGAGGTTGTTAACAGTGGCTACAACCCTAATAGTTAGAAGGTCGATCGGAACATACTAGGTCCTTCACAGGCATCATCCCAAGAAAGCGTCGGATCAGACTCGCGCCTATCGCCTAACTTTACATCGAGGTGCCAATCACATCCAATCAATAAAACCAGCTTTTTCAATTTTTATATAACTGAGTATAACAAGTCCTCTCTTATAATAGCACTTTTTTTGATAAACACAAGCAAAATGGCGCTAGAGGATTTAATGGTCGATAGGGTTAACTGTGTTTAAGGAGACTTGTCGAGATCTAAGCCTCCTTCTTGAAACAAGATAGACGTATTTCATACAGGGACGATCATGATGACAGCGCAGTATCAGGCGGCTCTACACTCCTATGCAGAGGGGCGGTATGAAGAGGCGATACAACAGTTTTCAGAACTGTTGTATGAAGATCCTCGCAATCCCAAACTGCATATTTGGTTGGGTGCAAGCTTCCGTAAGGCAGGTAGAATTGAATATGCCAAGGTTCAGTATCAGCAAGTATTAACTCTTACAGATGATCCAGATTTAGTCGATCTTGCTAGTACTTCTCTAGCCCAGATTCAAAATAAATTAGCTCATACTGGTTCAAAATATGTTAGTCAAAGGAGTATGCAAAAAGAGGTAGATATCCTCCATACTTCTAGCACTACAGTATTGCAAAAAGAGGCTCCTCCAATTGTTAGCCCACAGGTAAATGGATTGATTGAAGATAGCCTAAGTCATTCTGTTGTTATCGATAGAGATATGAATTTGACAATTGATGATGATGCGACCCTGTTGGCTGTGGCTCCTGACAATAATATAACTAAGCCACAAGTGAGCATGAAGGCTCAGAGCGCTAATGGAGCCGTACCACCCCCACCTGCGATCGCATCGTTACTCCAAAAAGATTCGCAGCAAAATAAGTGGGAAGAATCTCAGCCTAGCGAACCTTTTGTTTGTAGCGAAGATCCAACGGAAAAATCCACAACAGCATCAATTTTGCAGGATACGATCGCGATCATTCAGAATGTGAATCAGAAAGATGATCAACAAAATGCTCAAATTAATAATCAAGAGAGCAAGCAACAAAGCAAAAAGGGAAAGAAACAAAAGGATAATAGAACTAATACTATTCAAAGTGAGTCTAATGCTTTAGAATCACATCGATTTGCAGGAAATCATTCAAACAACGAACTAGTGCAGGTTTCTGATGATGGACAAGCATCTTCAGCGATCGCTTTGGAGGATATATTAAAGTTCTCCACAGTAGGGCAGAAAATCACCCTGTGGGGGACTTTGATAGCCACCATTCCCGCAGTTATTTTGGGTGTAACAGCTTATAGGGTGGGAGATGGTTTGCTGCTCAGCAGAGTCAAGCAAAATCAACAATCTGAGGCAATATCAATTGCAAATACAACTAGCAGTTTCTTACAAAAGCAAACTAGTGATGTTCGGGTGATCAAAACTTTACTTTTCTCGACAGAGATAGGACAGAATACTCTTCAAAATGTTGGACAAATTGCGATAACTACGAATCCATCGGACAATACCAATAAAGCAGTTAAGTTGCTGGGATCTTTACCAATTGCACAGCAAAGACAATATAAACAACTATTAACTAATCGCCTTAATCTTTATCGCCAAGCTTATCCGCAATATACCAGCGTTGCATTATTTAGCATCAATGGGGAATTAATTGCCCAGTCCAATAGTTCCAAAACCCTCCAAACAATCAATGCCAATACTCTTAGTAAAGTATCTACTGTTGATGATGTTTTGATTGGCAACCCTATAGTTAGCAAAGAGGGGGCTAATTTTTATGTGGTTACAGCCATCAAGAGTTCTGCTTCCCAAAAAGTAAGTATGGTTTTGCAGGCTGAGATTCCTGTCAAGGCTTTGACCAGTAATTTAACTAAAAATCTCACTAATCCTGATAGTAGTAATTTTTATGTGATCGATAATTCCAATAGATATATCGCCAGTTCTCAATCCGTGCCAATTGGAGAGGATGCTTCTTCAGAGTTTGCAATATTGTCGAGCTTACGAGCTTTGCCCTTGTCTGATCTGCCAGAGCGTGTAAAGGGCGATCGCGCTGTTCAAATTCTGGGTTATGCACCTGTGGCAAATATGCGGAGCTATGGGATGAGTTGGGATGTGTTAACGACCATAGATAAGGCGACAGTTATTGCCGCAAATCAAAGTCTATTGATGGTAATTGGCGGTGGTATAGCTGCTACGCCTTTACTGGTTGCGGCGATCGCCTATGCTTTATCGCGACGATTAAGCACAAGGCTTAGGGATATTCGCGCCGCTTTACGGGATCTACGGCAAGGAAAGGCTGGCAGTAGTTTTGCCGCCCTTAGTACTAAAGGGAATGATGAACTCGCAGATATTTCTTTAAGCATTAATAGAATGTCTGAACAATTTCAGACCATGATCCAAAAGCAGGAACAGGAAAAGCAACGCCTACAGTTGCAAGTAGTTAAACTATTTAAGGTTTTATCCAAGCTGGCTAGGGAAGATAAGCAAGAATATCAGGAGGCGGATTTATCCGATGAGAGGATCTTATCGTTGGGTAAGAAAATTCGTGGAGAAATGGTACAGCGTAATGCTGAAGTTGAGAGCTATCGTAAGCAGAAAGCAGATCTGCAAGAGCAGTTAATGCAAATGCTCGGAGACGTGCAGAAATTAGCTGATGGTGATTTAACCGTGGCAACTAGATCGATTGATGGCAACCTTACGGATGTCGCCATCTTTTTTGATGATGTCATGCGGGGATTACAAAATATTGTCGGTCAAGTTAAGTCTTCTGCTAGTCAAGTTAATTTATCTCTTGGGCAGAACGAACAGGCGATCGCCAATCTAACTAGTATTTCCCAGAGACAAGTAGATAACGTGACCCGATCGCTAAACACTACGCAAATGGCGAAGCTATCTGCAAGTGAGATCGCGACTAATAGCCAGCAGGTAATTCAATCATCGCAGCTAGTTGCCGCCAAACTCTCTGACAGCGATCGCTCTATTGACGCTGTGATGGCAAAAGTTAGTGCATTGCAAAGTACTGTTGCCAATACTGCTAAGCGAGTTAAGCATTTGGGCGAATCATCTCAAAAAATTACTAAGGCGATTTCTACAATCAATGAAATTGCGATTAAGACTAACTTTTTGGCGATTAATGCGACCCTCGAAGCTTCTCGCACAGGCGATATGGGGATCGGATTTGTGATGGTTGCCGAAGAGGTGGGAGAACTTGCATCGCGATCGGTTGCGGCAACTAAGGAGGTCGAAAGTTTACTGATGGGTATTCAGAGCGAAACAAATGCGGTGATGATGGCGGTTGAATCTGGAAGTAACCAAGCGGCCGAAAGTAATACATTAGCGATCGCCGCCAAAGACAGTCTGCTCCAAATATCCCAAATTTCGCAACAAATTGATGAATTGGTCGCATCTATTGCCGATGCCACAATTTCTCAAGTACAAACATCAGAAGGGGTAGCTAACTTAATGAAAGATATCTCTCATATTGCCAAAAGGAATTTAGATGCTTCGGCTGAAGCGACTAAATTCCTAAAAACCACAAAAAAATACTCTGGAGATCTCCAACAATCTTTAGCGCATTTTAAAACTAGATAAAAGACTAGATAACGGATTCCTGCCATGATTAAAACAGTATCGCAACAAATCAAAACGACTTTTTCTGAGGAAGCTCAATCTTATCTTAATGAGCTTCATACTCAGATTTTAGAACTAGATCCTCATCTATCGAACTTTAGTCAACAGATTAGCCAACTGCTCACTACGCATAGAGGGCTTCGAGTTTCTGCGATTAAAGCCGATTTTTATACCCAAGATTCTCCCTTTGTTTTGACCATAGACCGTTTTGAGCAGATGATCAATCTACTAAGCGATCGCATCACCAGTATTGACAAAAGCACGAAAGAATTAATGATTGCAGCGATCAATATGATTGGTCAAATCATTAATGAGTATTGCTTTGACCTAGAAAAAAACTCGAATTGGATCGAAATGCAAAGTAATTTATTTGGGCAAATAAATTACAGCTTAACCCTAAATAATCATGAATCAAGAATTGCCTATGACAAGAATAATGAGCCTTTTAATCTAGATGACACTCTGGAGGCTTTACATTTATTTGATATAGAGGAATCCTCTGATAATTTACATCAAAATTCATACCAAAATAAGGGAGAGAATCTAGACAATAATCTAGATAATGCTGATGCTTTTCTGCTCATTCAACTAGATAATTTAGAGCATGATAATACAGGCTCTTTAAGTTTAGAGCAAGGCTTATCACAAAATACTAGTGAGGAGTTTACAACTTTATTTCCTAGTTTATTATTTAATGATCTAGAAGATGCTTTTGATGAGCAATTTGATGAGCAATTTGATGAGCAATTTGATGAGCAATTTGATGAGCAATTTGAAAATATAATTCAGTCTAATGATGATGACAATCAACTTTTAATCTTAGAGCCATTCATGCCTGAATCCTATAATGAGCCAGTATTAGGCAATGATGACGAAACTGAGTTGCAGGGCGTAAATTGGGATCATGGAGAAGAAGATTTAGATAGTCCTTGGAATAATAATTTTTTGTCATTAGAGCCTTGGCTAGAATTAGATAAGACTGAGAATGTGGAGCATAGTGAGGCAGAAAGCTTAGGTGAGACATCAAGCTTAGCAGAACTTATTCCAAGTTTCGATATGTCCAACCCCGATGAATCTCATAATATCGAGAATATCGAAGATAAAATGTCAGATGATGATTTTGGGGAATTAGTCGAAGAGGATCATACATTTTGGAATTCCTTAGAAGCCATCGAAACTATTGAACCAATAGATTCGATGAATGAACTTGAAGTGATAGTTCAAGATAGATTACAAGTAGAAGAATTTCCTACAAGTTTTATGGGTGATTTTGAACCCACAATGCAAGAGCGTGACTTGCCACAATCAATTCCTATGGCGGTACAGAATTTTCCGACATCGGATATTGATACAGCGATCGAAGAATCACCGATTTATCAAAACAAAGCTAAGAAGTCCTATGATTCTAGTGTTAATCCAAAATTGATAGATTTTGATGATCGCAACTCTACAAACAGGGAATCAACCTTAGCAAATGCTTTTGTGAACGCCACATCTTTAAATTCTAAATCTTTAAATTCATCTTTGAATTCATCTTTAAATTCTAAGGCTGATGGGTATTTAGATGTAGATACAGAACTTAGTAAGCAATCAGATTATCATCATCCGATTAAACTTGATCATGATGCGACAATTCGTATTCCTCTCCACTATTTAAAACTGTGGGAAGATTTATCGGAAGATTTGTTGGTGCGAAAAAGTAATTTAGATATCTATTTAGGTGAGATCAAAGCGTTGTCGGGAGAAGCTCAAAAAAATTTGCAGTTATTAGAGCCAAAGTCTTTTAATCATGACCCAAAAGCGATCGCAGGATTACAAAAAATCTTAGAACATCTTACCGATGTACTGGATCATACTCAGCAACAAACCCATACGATGAATCAAGATGTCCGTAACTTAAGACATAACTTTCGCCAAGTTCTCAAATGTCCTATTTCTAGTCTGGTGAGAAGGTTTCCCAGAATTTTACGAGACTTGTCATTACAGCATGACAAACAGGTGGAATTGATTGTGCAAGGTGCTGAAATTGGCATAGAAAGAGTTTTTTTAGAAATAGTTACCGAAACCCTTGAGTTGTTAATTCGTAACACTTTTGAATATAGTATTGAATCAACCAATGAGAGACAAAAGAAGGGGAAGCCGCTACAAGGCAAAATCGAAGTCTCGGCGACCCAAACCGATGAAAGTACGATCATTACCGTGAGTGATGATGGACAGGGACTCAATCACTTATCTAGTGATATTTTATATATAGAAAGTATTTCTAGGTTAAATGATATTAGAAGAAAGTTGTCGGATGTGGGTGGCACAATTTCTGTACATTCTGAGATAAATAAAGGGACTCAATTAACAGTAACCCTGCCCAATATGATTTCTTTACTACGCGTATTACTGGTTGATATTGAGAATATGTGTTTAGCAATTTCTAGTAAGGTAATTCTTGAAATAATCCCAATGAAATCTCCCCATAGTTTCGCTAATGGAGATCAAGAAAATCTGCTATGGCGCGATCGCTTAATTCCCATTGTACAGATCGGTTCTTTGTTAAAGCTGAATTGCCAACGGAATGTAAATCAGTCGGGTAATCAATCATTTAACCCAAATTTAGAAGGTTCTAAACCTGCGAGTGCAGTTCCTTCATTTCTGATCATCCAGTATGAGCATAATTTATTTGCTCTTCAAACTAATGGCTGTTGGTATGAACAAGAGGCAACACTGCATCAAATTGAAGGAGATATTTCTCTTTCTAAAATATTTCTTGGGGCAGTAATTTTGGGGAATAATCAGGCGATCGCCTTGATTAATCATGCAGAGTTGATCAACCAATGCTTGCGATCGCATCTTCATATTGGCGTACTAAACGCTCAAAGCAGCACTCAAAGCAGCACTCAAAGCGATGATTTCGATTCAAACAATGCTTTAGATAGTCTAAATAGTCTCTCAGATTTCTTTGGATTTGCCGATCCAGCGCAAGATGCGGATATTTCGGGATGGTTAGATCAGCCAGTCAGAGCCTTTGGGCAATCATCTGAGCCTGAAAATCTGGAAAGCTCTGGCATTTTTATGAGTAATCTATTCGATGGGAATAAGATGCAATTGCGTCAATCTAAAGTCCTCATCGTTGAGTCTTCGGCAAATGTGCGGCGCTATTTGGCAATGACTCTGGCTAGATCGGGTTTTTTGACTGAGCAAGTCCAAGATGGAAGGGAAGCGATCGCTTGTCTGAAGGAACGTGTCCGCCACAAGTTAGATATTGATCTAGTGATTACTGATTTAGAGATGCCTCATATAGATGGGTTTAAGCTCTTAACGGAACTGCGAGCCGATCCATCTCTGCATAATTTACCAATAGTGGTACTGACGGCTCAAAACAATGAAAATTCTCAAAAGCTTGCCCTAGAACTTGGGGCTAATGCCTATTTTAGCAAGCCCTATCGCGAACGAGAATTAGTTAAGACTTTGCAAGATCTTGTTTCCAAATAAAAAAGAAAGGGTGCTTCGCACCCTTTCTTTTTTATTTGGCTCAACGAGAAGAGGCGCAACGCGCCTCTTCTCGTTAAATAGTCCCTTTAAATAATCCTTGCGGTTTGAAGAGTAAGACTAAAATCATAATTACTAAACCTACGCCTAGTTTGTAGTCTGTACCGATGCAATATTTTTGTAATTCGCCTAGTGCGACAGGGCAGGTAGTGGCAACTTCTTGGGAAATACCAACAATTAGCGCCCCAGCGATCGCGCCATAGGGATTGCCAATTCCGCCGAGAATCACCGCCGCAAACATTGGTAAGATCAAGAACCAGCCCATATTTGGGCGTAAATTGGTAATTAAGCCGTACATACTTCCTCCAAAGGCGGTCATGCCTCCTGCGATTACCCATGTCCAGATAATTACTGCATTGACGTTAATACCTGCGACCTTGGCTAATTCAGGATTATCGGCAACTGCTCGCATCGCTTTACCGATTTTGGTATTTTGCAATAGATAGTAAAGTCCTGCGATAATTGCGATCGCGGCAATAATCACCACGATTTTATTGCGAGTGATTGCTAGACCAAAGACATCGATCGCTGGAAAAGTTGGCAAGTTATATTTCTGTGGTTTTGTCCCCCAAACGAGGATAATCGCGTTACGAATCACTAGTGCTAACCCGATCGAGACGATCATCATCGTGGTTGAGGTGGCGCGTTTGGCGCGTAGGGGTTGCCAGAGGATCTTTTCGCAAAGTAAGACTAGGGCGATGGAGATACCACTTCCTAGGGCGATCGATAACCAAATATCGAGTTTAAGGGTGGTATTGGCGAGAAAGGCGAGATATGCGCCGAGGGTGAGAATGTCCCCATGGGCAAAGTTGGCGAGGCGCAGGATGCCATAGGTAAGCGTTAAACCGACTGCCGCGAGCGCAATAATGCTGCCGACAGCGATACCGTCAATGGTTGATTGCAGGACTTCCAGCATTAAGAGATTTTGATAGATCTTGATTGTTACTCATTCTACAGGATTAAGCTCAAGCCAATATTTCAACGTAAATTGGCTAAACTAGCGCATGAAAATTACAAGCGATTATTTTAGATGTCATTAAAAGCACAAAGCTTTAGTAGTCAAGGGAATTGTACTTCCATATTAATTGTTAATTCTATCTTTATCTCATGACTATAGACGATTCTTCTCATTAAGAAGTTGATGGGATCATAAACACGATGCAATTGTTATAGGATCGGATAAGACCTAGGGGCAATTCATGAATTGCCCCTAGGTTAAAATCAGGGTTTCAAGTCTTTTTTGCGTAAGCCCTAAATAATCTATTTGAAATTTCATGATTATGCTCAAACCCTCTAAAATATTGGTGATGGAATGGCTACAAAATCGGTAATTAATCCGCAAGAATTAACAGGACTATCAGAGCAAGAAGTTAGCCAACGCTTACAAAATGAAGGATATAACGAATTACCACCCAGCGATCGCCGCAATATTTTAGGCATAATTTTAGAAATTGCTAGTGAACCAATCTTCTTGCTGCTATTGGGGTGTGGCGGCATTTATCTGTTTTTAGGTGATACTCAAGAAGCTTTTATCTTATTGGGTTTTGTCTTCTTTATTGTGGCAATTAATCTCTATCAAGAACAAAAAACGGAGAAGTCCCTTGAAGCTTTACGCGATTTATCTAGTCCTCGCGCCCTTGTAATTCGGGAAGGGGAACGAAGGAGGATCGCAGGTCGGGAAGTTGTGCGTGGTGATTTGATTGTACTGGCGGAAGGCGATCGCGTGCCTGCGGATGGCTTGTTGCTGTGGTCAACCCATCTCACCGTTGATGAATCTCTGCTCACGGGGGAATCTCTGCCTGTGCGAAAATTAGCAGTTAACGAGCAACAGGAATTGCCACCTAATCGTGCTGGTGGTGATGATTTGCCCTATGTCTATTCAGGAACTTTAGCTGTACAGGGTCAGGCGATCATCGAGGTGCAAGCCACTGGTTCCAAAACGGAAATGGGTAAAATTGGTAAGGCTTTGCAAACAATTGAGCAAGAAGATACGAAACTGCAAAAGGAAACTAGGCAGATTGTCAAGCAACTGACGATCATTGCGATCGCTATTTGTATCACGGCTGTGGTGATTTATGGCATCACCCGTCACGATTGGCTACATGGAGTGTTGGCGGGTTTAGCCTTGGGCATGGCGATTTTGCCCAACGAAATCCCTGTGGTCTTAGCGATCTTTTTAGCCTTGGGAGCATGGCGATTTTCTCAACAAAATGTATTAACTCGGCGCATTCCCGTCGTGGAAACCCTTGGCTCAACGACGGTGCTTTGTGTTGATAAAACAGGGACGCTGACACTCAATCAAATGACGGTGCAGCAGCTATTTATTTATCAACAAGAATCAAATGATCCTGCTTTTTACGATCTCACTCTCCATGGGCAGGAAGAATTGCCCGAAGACTTCCATCGTTTGATTGAATATGGAATTCTCGCCAGTCGCAAAGATCCCTTTGACCCTATGGAAAAAGCGCTCAAATTAGTGGGTAAAGAACTTCTCTCAGGCACAGAGCATCTCCATGATGATTGGGAAACCCTGCACGAATATCCATTGTCAGGGGAATTGCGGGCGATGTCCTGTGTTTGGGAGCCGACAGAAGGGGGCGAGAAAGAAATTGCCGCTAAAGGTGCGCCCGAAGCGATCGCCGATCTTTGCCATTTCAGTCCTGAAGCGATCGCCGATCTGGCGGTGCAAGTTGATGTGATGGCCTCGGCAGGATTGCGCGTGTTAGGCATTGCCAAAGGATTTCTCTATAACCACAGCTCGCGACATCATCCACCCACCGATGGCTCCTTACCCACCAATCAGCATGATTTCGATTTTGAATTTATTGGTTTAGTGGGTTTGTCCGATCCTGTGCGCCCCACCGTTGCCCCAGCGATCGCGGAGTGTTATCAAGCAGGGATTCGGGTGGTGATGATTACGGGCGACTATCCCTCAACGGCGCAAAATATCGCGCAGCAAATTGGATTGAATGGCGGCGAAGTGATTACTGGACAAGAACTTGAGCAAATGACCACAGAACAACTGCGATCGCGGATTCGGAGTACGAATATCTTTGCCCGTGTGGTTCCCGAACAAAAATTGGCGATCGTCAATGCCCTTAAACAAAGCGGCGAAATTGTGGCGATGACTGGGGATGGCGTTAATGATGCTCCTGCGCTCAAATCTGCTCATATTGGCATTGCGATGGGCGGTAGAGGCACGGATGTGGCGCGGGAATCAGCAGATTTAGTCTTACTAAATGATGATTTCACCTCAATTGTAGAAGCAGTAAAACTCGGTCGTCGCATTTTCGATAATCTCAAAAAGGGGATGGCTTATACCCTCGCGGTTCATGTGCCGATCGCAGGTATATCCTTAGTTCCCATTTTTATGCAATGGTCGTTGGTACTTTTGCCGATTCATATTGCATTCCTGCATCTAATCATCGATCCCGCCTGCACGATCGCCTTTGAAGCAGAAGCAGCCGAAGCGAATGTGATGCAGCGTCCACCCCGCAATCCCAAGGAACCTTTATTTGATAAACGCACGCTATGGTTATCTCTATTTCAAGGCTTGAGCGTCTTAGTAGTGTTGGTAATTGTCTATGCGATCGCTAATTATCAAGGCAAATTTGCCCCTGATATGATCGTTTGTAATGCGGGAGCCTGCGGAGCCAGAGCTTTAGTCTTCACCACCTTGATTGTGTCTAACCTCGCGATGATTCTCACCAATCGCTCATGGACAAGAACGATCCTTAGCACCATCAAAGTTCCTAATGCTTCAATCTGGTGGATCATCGGTGGCGCAGTAGTATTTCTAGGCTTAATTCTGTACGTTCCTTTTTTAAGGCAACTCTTCCAGTTTTCCTATTTGCAACCCGAAGATCTAGCGATCGCCCTACTGTCGGGTATTGCCAGCGTGATTTGGTTTGAGTTTCTCAAATGGAAAACCGCATAAAAAAAAGGATAGGCGGCACTTCGCGCCGCCTATCCTTTTTTAAAAAATTAAACTGATGCTAAGCCCTGAACCAACGACAAAATGTAAAGCTACAGCAATAAATCGACAATTTAGTAATAGATCAGCCTGATCGTGATTCTCACCAATAAAGGTACATAAATTCCATGCGATTGGTAAGCTGATCAAAATAATCGCTGTCAAGATTGGGAAAAAGCTACAGGCGATCGCCGCGATCGTAATTGCATAAATCACCCCACAGAGCCAAGGTAAAAGCTGGGCCGATCTCTTAGTTCCTAAACGGACTACAGGAGATTTTTTGCCTGCGGCAAGATCATCAGCAACTTGATTAAAGTGCGAACAAAACAAAATCAAACTGGTAATGATCCCGACAATAATTGAGGCAGATATCGATCCAATTGACCAAGATTTGGCTTGACTGTAATAGGCTGCCGAAACTCCCAGTGGACCAAAGGCAAAAAAGCATAAAATTTCGCCCCAGCCTTGATAGCCCAATCGAAAGGGTGGACCTTGATAGATATAGCCCAAAAAGCAACAAATGGCGATCGCGCTGACCACCACAAAATCCTGCTGTAGCCATGAAATCGCCAATACGCCACTAATTCCCGCCAGTAAGCAAATATTGGCGATCGCAAAGATTATATTTTTCTTGCCAGTGAGATTAACTACCGAATGCGCCTTATTCACATCAATTCCTGTCTCTGCATCAAATACGTCATTGCAGAGATTTTCCCAAACCAAAATTAAGACGGCGGAAATTAAGAATGCAAAAAAAATACTCCAATTAACTGCCCCAGTGTCGCGATAGGCGATCGCTGTACCTGTAGCAATCGGCACGATCGCCACGCTATACATTGGCAACTTAACCGCCGCCATCCATAGCTTGCGAGATGTCTTGCGAGATGTCTTGGAAGATAGCTCAGGGGAATCAATGAGGCTTTTTACCATACTGAACAAAATTAACTTGAGATCGCCATCTTAACTTAAACCTAAAATGCAATCATCTTGGATTTTTAATGATAAAAACTAGTAAATTATTAAGCTTTGCAAAGTAAGATGGAGATCAGTAATAAAAAAATTCAACGTACAGGTACTAGAGCAATATGCGCGTGGCGATCGCTGGAGGAGGGTTAGCAGGATTATCCTGTGCCAAGTATTTGGTGGATTTAGGACATCAGCCGATTTTGCTAGAGCGCAGTAATGTTCTAGGCGGCTTAGTAGCAGCATGGAAGGACGCAGATGGCGACTGGATCGAAACAGGGCTACATAACTTTTTTGGTGCTTATCCGAATATGTTGCAACTGATGGGTGAGCTAAATATCCTCGATCGCCTGCAATGGAAACGCCATGCTTTAATTTTTAATCAACCAGAAAAACCAGGGGTGCTGTCATGGTTTGACGTACCCAATATCCCCGCCCCCTTTAATATCATTGCCTCGATTCTTCGCAACAACGATATGCTGACTTGGAATCAAAAGATTCGGTTTGCGATCGGGCTGATCCCTGCGATTATTCGTGGCGATGACTATGTTGTCTCGATGGACAAATACACCTTCGAGGAATGGTTAGAAATGCGCGGCATCGGTAAGGACATTACCACCGATATTTTTGTTGCCGTTTGCAAATCCCTTAAATTTATTGATCCCGATGTGATTTCGGCAACGATTCCTCTTCGCGCCCTTAACAAGTTTTTGCAACAAAAAGACGGCTCGAAGATTGCCTATTTAGATGGCGCACCGCCTGAGCGTCTCTGTCAGCCCATTGTTGATTATGTAATAGCCAGAGGCGGTGAAGTGCATACGGGTGTTGCCCTCAAGGAAATCGTTACCGATCAAGATGGCAATGTCCAAAAGTTAATCATCCAAGGTACAGACGGTTCACCCAGTCGCGAAATCTTTGCCGACGCTTACGTTTCCGCGATGTCAGTGGACGCATTTAAAAACTATATTCCTGCCAATTGGCAAGCCTTGCCCTATTTTAAACAGCTAGATCATCTCGAAGGTGTACCCGTAATTAGTGTGCAGCTTTGGTTCGATCGCAAACTTACAGATGTTGATCACACCCTATTTTCGCGATCGCCACTACTCAGTGTTTACTCCGATATGAGCAACTCCTGCAAAGAATATGCTGATCCCAACAAGTCAATGCTAGAGCTAGTATTTGCACCTGCCGCCGATTGGATCGATCGCCCCAACAGCGAGATCGTGGAAGCAACGCTTAATGAGCTTGCCAAGCTATTTCCGCAGCATCTCCCCAGTCCCGCCAAAATCTTAAAGTCTCATGTCGTCAAGACTCCGCGATCAATTTATACGGCAACTCCTGAACGCGAACAATTCCGTCCTCATCAAGCCACACCGATCGCCAATTTCTTTTTGTCAGGTAGCTATACAGCCCAGCCCTTTTTTGGGAGTATGGAAGGGGCGGTACTTTCTGGTAAGCTAACAGCACAGGAAATCCATAACGCAAGTCAAAACGCAAGTCAATCTTCTGGAAGTAAAGTCCTTGGTCGAACCTCTAACCAAAACCAGTCAAATCCATCTGTCGTCAGTGCCTAAACCGATGGGAATGCGTCAGCCAGTCAGTCTGGAGGAAGCCTACGAGATTTGTCGTTGCATCACGGCAAAGTATGCCAAGACCTTTTATCTTGGCACGATGCTGATGTCTAAAGCAAAACGGCGAGCAGTTTGGGCGATATATGCTTGGTGTCGGCGTACCGACGAGCTTGTAGACGGTATGCAGGCGGAAACTACCGATGCCGAAACGCTTTTTAACTGGGAAAAACAGTTGGAGGCGACATTTCGTGGCGATCCGATTCATGCGTCGGATATCGCTCTAGCGGATACGGTCAAGCATTATCCCATGCCGATTCAGCCCTTCAAAGACATGATTTCTGGGATGCGGATGGATCTTAAATACGATCGCTACCAAACCTTCGATGATCTGCATTTATATTGCTATCGGGTCGCAGGTACAGTGGGCTTAATGTCAGCCGCAATTATGGGCTTTGAGACTAAAGATCCATCGGTGATTACTACGGCAACTGAGGCGGCGATCGCTCTAGGGATTGCCATGCAGTTAACTAATATTTTGCGAGATATTGGTGAAGATGCTCAGAGAGGGCGCATTTATTTACCCCTTGAGGATCTGCATTATTTCGACTATACCGAAAAAGATTTATTAAATGGTGTAGTTGACGATCGCTGGGTCGAGTTAATGCGTTTCCAAATCCAAAGGGCGCGACAATTTTATCAACATGCTGAGGATGGCGTTTCGGCGCTCTGCCGCGATGCACGCTGGCCAGTGTGGTCATCCTTAATTTTGTATCGCAATATTTTAAAGGCGATCGAAAAAAATCACTACGAAGTATTTAAACACCGCGCTTTTGTGCCAACAAGGGGCAAAATGCTTGCTGTACCTTGGGCATGGCTCAAGGCTCAAACATAAAACCCCAATAAAGGTCGGCGGCGCGATGCGCCGCCTTCATGACCCATTAAAACTAAGAAAGAGAGCAAAGCTCTCTTTTTTAGTTTTGATGGGTTTGATGTAGTCGATACCAAGGAGTTTTGGGATATTTGTGATGCTCCCAATGGTAATGACCAAAGTTGTAACAGCTAAAAAATGACCAAATAATAGAGTAGCGATCGCTTTGAATGCGCGGTAAAAAATTGGGGTTCCCATGAACTTGGCGATGGGGTAAATAAGTCCCAAAAAAGAATAACTGTAACGAACTAATCACAAGGGGAAGTAGCCAAAACAGGATTAAGTTAATCAATGAAACATGGAAGATGATTGTTAACCCTAAAAAAATTAAACTCACATTAACCAAGAATATGATCAGCGATCGCAATGGAAAATATTCTCGAATAAACTTGCAATACCAAAATACTGGATGGGAAATCTGACCATGAAAATCAGGATCGCCACTTTGAGAAGTGTAGCGATGATGATTAATATGATTGATATGGCAGTGGTCATATGGTAAAAAACCATTTAACGAGCGAAGTTTAATAGCTCCTTAGGAGATGCAAGCAAGTCGATCGCCACAAAGAAAATCTTGTTGCTAGGATCGAGCAAGAAGCGCCAAGCGATATTCATACCAACGCCAGAGCCGAACCAAGGAGTTTGTACTTTTCCAGTAATCTTGATTTGGGTATAGCCGCCTTCTGCTGGTTCAGAAACACCTTTTTCTGGAACAAGCACAAGATTTTGGCATTCCTCTTTAAAAAATCTCAGAACTGCGTCTTTTCCAACAATTGGGCGTTGGAAAGGAGGTTGTAAAGCTCCATCGGGAAGGAAGAGATCGATTAAAACATCAAAATCATTAGCATTCAAGTTATTCATGTAAGACAAGACTGTGGGATTATCCACGCCTTCGATCGTAACTTGAGTGCGCTTAGACACTTCTTGTGGAGCTGCAACAGGCTCAGCAACACGAGTATATTCACCCAATTTATTAGGGTCATAGCCCATATCTACAACTGAGTTACGGAGGATTGTGATTTGCTGTCCTGGCTCCAAATTTTTGAGAGTTTCTAGAACTGCTGAAGCATTAGCTGACAGTTTGTAACCCTCAGGAATCGGTGCAACAATTCCTTGCTCCATCCACTCACCAAGTTGATACCAGAAACCTAATTTAATGTTTTGTGACCAAATAGCATAGGTACGGCAAATAGGGGTATCAGCACGATTAGCTAGATCACACATGACTTGAGTTTGCTGTTGAAAGCTCATTTTCTTGATTTCATTCAAGGTCAACTCAGCCAACTGCATACTTGCAGCACCAGGAGCCGCGATCGTCACGGTTTTACCCATCTCAAGATATGTAAACCAAATCCAAGCGAGTTGATCTTCAGGACTAAGTTGATTAAATCTTGCAGTAGTAGCGGGTACAACGTCAGCAGCTAAAGTGCTAGGGAAGATGCTTCTGGCTGAGTTAATTGTATAAGTCATAGGATGTTTTTTAGGTTTTGACTGAGGGTTTAGTATTAGTACTTCTGCACTAAGGAATGAGGTAGATCCTATGCATAAAAGTACAGAAGTTTAGGATTAGAAATTTACTATCTAATTTAAACAAGCTTACTAAAAGCTTTGCTAGCAATAAATTAACATTATATAGATCAATAATTATTAGAAATAACAAGGAATTTAATTGTCTACTTTAGTTAATTTATTTTAAGTATATTTACTCATACGGTGTTTGCGATTGAAAAACCTCTAAGGATAGATATCAAACTATACCTAGATTAGAGACACACCCGTCATCACAATAAAGAAAGAGACTTGGCTCTTTCTTTATATCTATCTAAATGTAGAAATATTACAAATAAAGTTTATCTATAAAACATTTCAAGTGATTTAAAACACATCGGATATTAATGTCTTCTAAGCAAACGGAAGCTTGATTACATATGAGCAAGCGCTACGATTTTAGCGATTTTATTGGCGTTTAACCCCTCTAATTCAGTGATATTTAGCCAGCCATCCTTAACCAATCCAGCAAACACAAAAATAATCATTGGCAGTCGATAATCGTAGCGTCCATCAATTTCATGGCGCTTAACGCTCAAAAAGTCATGTAAATCCCATATATCATCGATTTCCGCCAAAGAATTGACTTTAGAGCGCACTGAGTCCATCAGAGAGTCGATTTCTCGCTTGTAGGCAATATCAAAAGCTTTTTTCGCGATCGCTTCCTCAGTTGTTGTCCATTCAGGATTAATTACTTGCATTGTTAAATTTAAATAAATATTTATTTATATTAAGAATAGTAACTTATATCTCGTTAGTTTCTTTCCTACTAGATTTCTTTATTTTTGATTTTTAGCAAAGTGGGTGATGTGTCACATTTGTTGGAGCGTTCAATGGAGTTGAAACGAAAACTCATACTCCCCTCCCAGTGTCAAAATAGACATTAAAAACCAAGAATTAGACGTTGCGGCGCTTCGCGCCGCAACGTCTAATCTTTGACTGGGGAGGGAGTATCTGTTGATAATCATATCTGTTGACAAATAGACCAATGACAATAGCTGTGGTCTTGTTCTTTCCTAAACCTAGATGAGGTCTCACCCAGTTGTGAACTAGGGGCTGTACCGTGACTGCTCGTTGCAATCCTTCGGTATTCTTGGCATACAGGTTTTGTCTACGGCGATAAGCGCTACATCTCCTTCTCAATGCACTGTTGTTTGCTTGTGATTGGCATGAACGTCACTCTTGTTACTGATAGCAGTATAGGGATGTTTTTACACCTCACGCCTTAACTGACCAGTGCCAGAGATTTTGGCTGGGACACTCACATCAAAAATTTATTACTCAAAAATCTGGGATATCAAACATGAAAAATCTGGCAAAAGTGGCGATGTGAGCGTATCACTCTCAAATAAAGTCATTGCTAATTTGAGAACACCATTCTCACGCCGATAAACTTGAATTTGCTTTGCCCTCCAATCCGCAATCCAATATTCCAATACTCCTCTTGATGAATAGAGTTTAAGTTTCACTTCGCGATCGCGCCTTTCATTATCAGTGCCAGTAGATAAAACTTCGATCGCCAAATCAGGCGCTCCACGAAAATGCCCCGTATCATCGATTAAAGCTGCATATTTCTCCCTACTCATCCAGATCACATCGGGGATGACCTCATCATTGTCGCCAAATATTACCCCTGCTCCAATTACTGCGTACCCTATACCTGTTTTTATTGACCATGCTTTTAATACATAGTGAAAATTGCCACAGGTATCTTGATGTTTATTGTGGGGCGCTCTCGTCACAATAAGTTCTCCATTAATAATTTCATAACGGTTGCCGTTGTCGGGCATTAGTTCTAGGTCAGCGCTAGTCCAGAGAAGCTGATCTGCTGGCGAGGCGATCGCTGCTTCCGTAACATTGGCATTATTAACAGTTTCATGATTAATAGCGATCGCTTGAGTCATGATGGAGTCCTAGGATGAGCGATATCTTAATAGTATAACAATCCGTCAAAATCACGAATTAGGCGACCGCCCATCCATCTCCCAATCGCCGAAAATTTATGACCGCACAATTCCCAATTTCATTACCGACATTTTAATCACAAATATCCGTTTGTGTGAATAAGGAGAAAGCGGAGCGATCACGATTTTATCGTTGTATTGGAAAGGAAAATTATCGCTGTATTTTGGGATTGTTGGTAATCCGCGAAAACGGGGTAAAAGGGGCGAGCACGGGGCGAGCACGGGGGCATCGCCCCTACTGTGGATGTAGGGAATCGGATTGCCATGATAAGGGATTATTGGTGATGTATTGGTGTAGGCGATCGCAGGATTCTTGGTTGCGGATAATGTGTTCATAGTAATTCCTTTGCCAAAGCCTGCCTATAAATGGTTGCCATTGTTCCTGATTAACGCCATGACGATATTTTGCAGTTGTGAAGGATTTGAATCGATGTATGATTTCTCCTAATGTCATCACAGGTTCTATTTGTGGAGATTTCAGAACGATAATGCCGTGAATGTGATTAGGCATTAGCACAAAGGCATCTAATTCTAAATTTGGATAATGGAATGGCAAGTCTTCCCAAATTTTTTGTACCATTGTTCCCGCAGGATTAGGTGTCATTATGCCATCAGCGATCGCGCCTAATAGTGGTTCCCGATGGTTAATGCAAATGGTGATGAAATATGCACCTGCCTGTGAATAGTCGTATCCTTTGAGACGAATGGAACGGCGATGATGAATTTCTGGATTGTATGACATGGCGCAATTTTTTGGTGGCGATCGCGATTTTATCAACACATTGGAAAATTTTGCCGTGTTTGGGATTATTGGCGATCGGCGAAAATGGGGCAATCCGCGTTTGGGAGGTATCGGTGATTTGCGAAGAAGGGGCGAGCACGGGGGCATCGCCCCTACCGATGATATTTTAAATGGTAAATATTGGTTTGTGTGAATTTTTTTGCAATGGGGCGATCGCGCGATCGCCAATCATCAATTACCAATCACAAATGGAATAGAAACAAATTTTATCATTTCACCCGTAGGGGCGATGCCCCCGTGCTCGCCCCTTCTACGCAAATCACCGAAAATTTATGACCGCACAATCCCCAATTTCACGAACGGATAATTTATCACCGCACAATCGCAATTTTATTGCTGCATTGCAAATCCATCTCCGCATAAACAAATGGTCGATGATCGGCGTAAAAAGGGCGAGCACGGGGGCATCGCCCCTACCGATGATGTTTTAAATGGTAAATATTGGTTTGTGTGAATTTTGTGGGAATGGGGCGATCATCAATTACCAATCACAAATGGAATAGAAACAAATTTTATCATTTCACCCGTAGGGGCGATGCCCCCGTGCTCGCCCCTTCTACGCAAATCACCGATCGCCCGCCAATACCCGACTAATTTCAGTAACAGGCATAAGCGGTGAATCACCTGGTTTAATCGGCGGCAAAATCAGCCAATTTCCCTCCGCCTCCAATGTTGAAATCAGCCCCGCCCTCACCAGCGATGACTTACCACTTCCCGAAGCGCCAATCACAGGCACAAAGCTCGATTCGGTGATTTTTTGAAATAACAACCTCACAAAGCGATCGCGCCCCTTAAAAAACCTAGCCGTCTCCTTCGTAAAAGCCTCTAATCCCATATAAGGACAAACATCCTCAATAACTTTTTTCTTTGCAACCTGCCGATAATTGACGATCTCCATCGCTCGACCGTACCCAAGTTGGATCGGTTCCTGTTGTTTTTGTTTGAGGCGATCGGCAATAAACCCAAACAAACTACCCGAATTAATTTTGCCCGCTTCGTTCTGGCGTGATGCTGACAAAGCCTCTAGCAAAGCTCCCGTAAAAATACTATGAGGTTCACTCTTCATCGCCGCCGCCTCTTCAAAATCTCGACAAGCGGAAATCAGCAAATAATCCTTATCTGTCTTGTTAAATGCCGTCAATGATTCGGCGATCGCTTTCAACAAAGCGCCACTATGACAGCAATCCAAAAACATGACCAAACTGCTAACTTTCGATTTGGCAATCAGATTGTTTAGAGCCGTAAACTTAATACCATTCGTTGCTTGCTCCTTAGTTGCCGCGCAATCCGAAGGTGCGAGAAATCCTTCACTCACGCCACAATCTTCAACCAGAACCCCATGCCCCGTGTAATAAATCAAAACCTCGCCACCCGCCGCCTGTTCGATCAGCAACCGATTCAATTGCGCGAACAGATCAGCCTTCAGTAATTTAGGTTTATTCAGCAAAATTACTTCTTGAAAATCACCATGCGATCGCAGCAAATTCGCCACCGCCTCCGCATCCCCCAAGGTTTTACTAAGCGGCGATCGTAAATGCTTATATTCAGAAATACCTACTACTAGCGCATATCTAGCCATAACTTACTGATTTGTTGCGATCGCGACCTTGTGCAACTAGAATACAGGCAAATCTCACCAAACAGTAGTAACAATTGCTATGGCTCACAAAATTTATATCGAACAAGAAGATGGCGAAATTCTTGCTATTGAAATCTCTGAATCCGAAGATGATCAGCCAGTAGAGTCAGATAGCGATCGCGAGTCCTATGGCATCAAAGAAGATACGATCAAAAACTTGCAAGAGATCCATGAAACCATTCGCTTCTATACCAAATATGCGATCGGGGCATTCAAAAATCTTGGTGATGCTCAAGTCGAAGAAGTCAACCTTAAATTCGGTTTAAAAATTAGCGGCGAAGCAGGTATTCCCATTCTCACTAAAGCTTCAGCCGAAAGCAATTTTGAGATTTCCGTCAAGTGTAAGTTCCCTTCAAAATAGGCTTATAACTGATGTTACATGGAAGGAATTCCTGTGATGGCGGAAATCTGGGGCTGGCACGGGGGCGCAGCCCCTACCAGAACATTAAATGTTGAGGTAAGGGCAATGCCCCCGTGCTTGCCCTGTCACGCTAGTAGCAGGAGATTCATCATCTACGTTCCACATAACATCAGTGATTACTCAAAAATCTGGGATAGCAAACAGGAAAAATCTGGCAGAAGTGGCGATGTGAGCGTATCACTCTCAAATAAAGTCATCGCTAGTTTGAGAACGCCATTCTCACGCCGATAAATTTGAATTTGCTTAGCTCTCCAATCCGCAATCCAATACTCTAATACTCCTCTCGATGAATAGAGTTTAAGCTTCACTTCGCGATCGCGCCTTTCATTTTCCGTTCCCGCAGAAAGCACCTCGATCGCCAAATCAGGCGCACCAAGTAAGTGTCCAGCCTGATCAATCAAAATCTCATACTTCTCTTTGCTAACCCACACCACATCAGGAATCACATCATCTTTATCGCCAAAGATCACACCCGCACCCATTGCGGTTTTGCCTGATTTTGTGGCGATTGACCACATATCTAAAGCAGTAAAAAATCTGCCACAGGTGGTTTGATGTTTCCAGTGGGGCGCTCTCGTCACAAACAGTTCTCCATTAATAATTTCGTAGCGGTTGCCGTTGTCGGGCATTAGTTCTAGGTCGGCGCTAGTCCAAAGAGTCTGCTCTGCTGGCAGGGCAGTAACATTGGCATTATTAACAGTTTCAGGGGTAATAGCGATCGCTTGGGTCATGATGGAGTCCTACGATGAGCGATATCGTTACAGTATAGCAATCTCCTCGATCGCCCCATCCAGACAGTCCATCCCATCTTGCAATGATTCAATCCGACAGAGGCGATCGCGCAACACCGCCGCTCCTGCAAAACCCTTCGCATACCAAGTCAGATGTTTACGCGATTGGTGAATACCCTTGATACCTTTGTAATCCCATAGTCCTTGTAAATGCTCTTTGGCAACTTCTAAACATTCAATGATGCTCGGCTCTGGTAAATATTCGCCTGTTTTTAAAAAATGATCGACCTGTCCCACTAAAAACGGATAGCCCAAAGTCCCGCGTGAACACATCACGCCATCGGCTCCCGTCTGCTCTAAACAGGCGATCGCATTTTCCACCGAAAAAATGTCACCATTGGCAATTACAGGAATCGTCAAGGTTTCCTTCACTTTGCGAATCCATTCCCAATTTGCGTTACCTGTATAGCCCTGCGATCGCGTTCTGGCATGGACAGTGATCATCTTTGCCCCAGCATCTTCCATCCGTTTCGCAAAATCTAAAATTGTGATTTCGGCATCATCCCAGCCGATGCGTGTTTTAACGGTCACAGGAATATCGATCGCCTCAACCACCGATCTCACAATTTGCGCGGCAAGTTCTGGCTGTCTTAACAAAGACGAGCCGCCGCCTTTTTTGGTGATTTTATTCACAGGACAACCCATATTAATGTCTACGGTGTCGACTCCCTCTAGTACTGCTTTTTGAGCAGCCTCCGCTAAAAAGTCAGGACGACAATCAAATAACTGGATGCTAATCGGCGTTTCATGGCGATCAATCTCCATCAACTTGGGTAAAGCTTTGAGATAATGCAGATCTGTCGCGCTGATCATCTCTGTGTAGAGCATCGAGTCAGGGGCATAGCGCCGCACTAACCGCCGAAACACAAGATCTGTCACCCCCGACAATGGCGATTGCAGCACCCGACTATGCAGCGTGACATTGCCAATAGTCAAAGGTTCAGTGAATTTTTGAGATAATTTGGTTGAGGCAAGAGTCATGGTGTGAAACTTTGATTTCTATACAAACAAATTTTCTTATTTCTATATTTTGATATTTTGATGCAAATCATTAATGTTTTCCATAATCTCTCGAAAACTAGCTAAACCTGCTTC
>DCSN01000180.1:0-20281 GCA_002325645.1 Pseudanabaena sp. UBA1465 | reverse complement strand
TCTTTGAGCCAGAAGATATCGAGGTTGGTTTTATCTCGCGCCATGATTTCGTCATAACTAAATTTGCGCCATCTTCCTTCAGGATTTATTTCTGACCATGTTTCATCGCGATCGTGGCGATTGGTGGGATTGTAGCGATCAATAAAAGGCTGGAGGTCTGATAGTTTGAGGGGATTTTTCTTGAGGGTGTGCTGGACATTGGTGCGGTAGTCATAGATCCAGACTTCCTTTGTCCAAGGTTCTTTGGCGGCGGGTTTGTTGTCAAAAAAGAGGACATTTGCCTTGACTCCTTGGGCGTAAAAGATGCCTGTAGGTAAGCGCAAAATCGTATGTAAATCCGTAGTTTTCATTAACTCTTTGCGGACGGTTTCGCCTGCGCCACCTTCAAAGAGAACGTTGTCGGGAAGGACAACGGCAGCTTCACCGTTGATTTTGAGTAAGGTGCGGATATGTTGCAGGAAGTTGAGTTGTTTGTTGGAAGTGGTTGCCCAAAAGTCTTGACGGTTATAGCTGAGGTCTTGTTTTTCCTGTTCCCCTGTTTCGTTGGTGATGGTCATGCTGCTTTTTTTGCCAAAGGGAGGATTGGCTAAAACGTAGTCTACGCGAGTTCCACTATCGGCGATCAGAGCATCATTGGGAGAGATAAAGCTTTCGCCATCGATTTCGCCGATGTTGTGCAGAAACATATTCATGAGGCTGAGGCGGCGGGTGCTGGCGACGATTTCGTTACCTGAGAAGGTGCGGTTTTTGAGAAAGGCTTTCTGCTCGCGGTCTAGGGAATGATGGGCGGTGATGTAGTCGTAGGCGGCAAGGAAAAAGCCGCCTGTGCCACAGGCGGGATCGTGGATGGTTTTACTGGGTTGGGGATGCACACAGGCGACCATTGCTTTGATTAAGGCTCTGGGGGTGAAGTACTGCCCTGCACCGCTTTTGGTGTCTTCGGCATTTTTCTCTAGGAGTCCTTCGTAAATGTTGCCTTTGACATCGGTTCCCACCATTGTCCATTGCTCTTTGGCGATCATCTCGATGATTTTGAGCAGTTTCGATGGGTCTTGGATTTTGTTTTGCGATTTGGTAAAGATTTGTCCTAATGTGCCTTTTTCGGTGGCAAGCGATCGCAACATTTGGATGTAATAGGCTTCGAGTTCTGCGCCACGTTTGTTGCTGGTGAGGGTTTCCCAGTTACAGAGTTCACCATTGGCGATTTCGTTGTTTTCGGAATCTTTGAGTCGCGGAAATTTAATTTTTTTGCTGTAGGGCGGCTTGGACATTTCGTCTGCCATTTTCAGGAATAGCAGGTATGTAATTTGTTCGAGGTAGTCGCCATAGCTCACGCCGTCATCGCGGAGGATGTTAGCGAAGTTCCAGACTTTAGAGATTAGGTTTGATTCGTTACTCATGTTTACGGATTATTTTTACTAGCTATTACTTGACTTGGTTTCCACCGCCCTCGATCAGTTCTATCCAAGAGAAACATTAGCTAGATCTCCAGTTGTTAGCTAGATGCTGTAAGTCAACGGATGTATAGTTTTCTGCTTTGAGTTTTCCTGCCCAGTCTTGGCGCAATTTTCGCTTGGGGCGCTGTTGAGACTGATTTAAAAGTGATTCTACAAAGGCTTTTACCTCAATTTTAAGGTTGGGCGGCAATTCTTGAATCATTTCTTCTAATGGTTTTGTGGCGTTATTCATAAATTTCACTTCTTAGGTTTGCTATCTTTTTTAACTCTTTCTAATAGTTTAGCAGCAGGTTCCCAGTCGGGTTGTTGGCGACAGGTTTGGATTTCGTCTTGGCTGAGGAGTTTGCCTTCAAAGGCTTTTTTGAGGATGCTTTGTCGTAGGGCTTGGGCTTTTTCTAGGCTTTGCTCGATCGCTTCGTTAAGTTTGTCGCAGACTGATAGACGGGTTTCGATTTCTTGGACAATTTGGTTTTGTTCGGCTAAAGATGGAACAGGAATTTCAATATTTAAATACCTTACTTGTGTAAGATTTAGTCCACTATCATTTCCACCTGTTTTAATTTCTTCTATTTTATGAATATAGGTTAGAGAGTTCATCAGATATTCAAAATATGTAGGCAAAATTATTTTATTTTTCACTCTAAGTCTATAAACCTTGTCACAGTTAATTAGTTTAGGTCTTGTTTTTCTTACTAAGCAACAAATTCCAACTCTAACTCTTGGTCCAGCACGAGTTATCAAGATATCGTCTACTTTTATTTCGTGTTGTTCTCTAGGTGTCAAATTATCAGGAAGAATTTTATTTTCTTCTTCAATAAAATTTCCAGATTGAATAGCTGATGTTTTTATTACAGCCCATTCATTTATATCTTTTGAAGATTCTTCTCTACATTTTGGACTCCATCCTTGTGACAATCCATCAACGACATTCGCTATTTTTTGTAGATGACTATTAACGATTGCTAAGTTTAGTACACAGAAACGATAGATTTCTAGTTTGGATTTGGCGGCTTTGAGATTGGCTATGCCGTTGTCTAGTTCGCTGAATAGTTGCTCGATTTTGGCAGCGATCGCCCTTTGTTCAGACAGTGGCGCAAGGGGGAATTTTATTTTGACAATATCTCTTTTTGCAAGGCTTGGAATAGTTGTACTTTTATCTAATTTTTTAAAGTCAAATCCAACGCAAAGATAATGAATATATTTAGAATCAATATTATTTAATGGCGATATTCCAAAAGCCGTATCAACATTCCAGAATTTTTGATTCACATAAATAGGGCTGTTAATTGTCCCCTTTCTTCCTATAATTGTTGTCCCCACTTCGCATAAATAATCATCTGCATATCCAAAAATTCCACCGCTTCCATAAATAGGATATTTACCATTTGGATTCTCAACATTTTTTTGATTCTTGCCACTCACGACATCGCAAATATCCCCTAATTCAACCTCAATCCAATCCTTTAACATGATTTATGTGATTTATATGATGGTCTATGATTACATGATTTGCGTGATTGTGCGATGACCATGATTAAAAAAATAATCCAAATTAACGCAACCATCCAAAAAAATCATAGCCCATCATCTTAATCCCATAAATCCTGCCCAAATAATCCCCCACTAACCACTAAAATCATGCTTAATATTCGGATTACCCTGAGCCTTCTGCTTAAACTTCTTATTCGACAACCGCTTAAACTGCAAACTCCTCGCCCCAAAATTAATCAACAACCCCACCTCCAAATCATACGCCTCCAGATAATTGATCCCCTGTGCCAAATGCACATCCAAAATCTCCATCACCGCCTTTAACTCCACCGAAATCATCCCCTCCACCAAAAAATCAACCCGCCGCGTCCCAATATGTTGATTTTTGTAATAGATCGGCATCTCAAACTCACGACAAAAAGCAATATTGCGATCGCCCAATTCAATCGCCAAAGCCCTCTGATAAATCACCTCCTGAAAACCATTGCCCAAACCAGTATGCACCGCCATCGCCGCGCCAATGATTTTGCTAGTTAGAGCAGAGTGTTTGTAGACCTCTTCAGCCATTTGTTTGGACATGATTACTGTGATTTATGTGATTACCATGATTCTTAGGCATGATTTGTGTGATTTATATGATGGACTATGATTAAAGACTAGCAGAATTGGCAAAGCCAATTAAAAATCACGGTAATCACATAAATCATAAAAATCATAGTACAGATATTTACGCCGCCAGCGCCTCATTTAACTCCTCCATAATCTCACCCATCCCATCGCCAAAAAGCTGATACATCCGACCTCTACTGCCCTCGCGATCGAACGGCGTATAGTCCAGATCATCCAACTCCACATGAAAACTCATCACCACATGATCCTTCAACATCCTTAACCAACTCATCTGCTCTTCCGTAAACTTCAACGCGCCCGCCTGCTTGCCAAACACCCAAGTTTGAAAGTTTTTGTCCACCGTCTTGTCATAGGTCGTCAAACCCTGATCCAAACCCGTCACCCGCCTGATCAACGACACCAAAGCCACCAACTCATTCTTAGGGCTATCAAGGCGCAAACCTTCCAACTGCGCGTAAGCCTCCCACACATACACAGGCGCAAGCATCGGCTTATCTAATTTCAGACGTTCCAAAACCTCCTTGATCATCTTAAAAGTTAACTCCCGCCGTTGATAGGGCTGACCATAAAACAAACTCAAAGCCGTGATTTCATCCTTATTTGCCGCAATATAATCCGCAAAATCCTGTACCACCGACTCCGCCTTCGCAGTCGAGAAAGCATCAAACTCTGACTTCAAAATCCGATCCTGATTGATCGTATCGATGATCTGCTCATGCACCTTATGCACATTCGCAATATAGGTATTTAACTCTCCATTAAAATTCGCTGAGGCAAGATCCGCTAACTCAGACTGAGCTTGCTTTTGGGCTGACTCTTCTAATGCAGGATTGCGATCGCCTGTCGCAATTTCATTTACCAAAGCCGTAGTCTTTTCAGCGATCGCATCAGGATCATAGGCACTCAATAAGTCTTTAACCACCGCGTTAACACTCTTTCCGCCTGACAATTCCGCAAACTTGATCTGCTCAGGTTCCGTTAATTGTTTATCCAGACGCAGCAACCGATTTGCCAAAGTCAAAAACAAATCCTCATCCTGCGCCCCGATCGCCACAGCATTCAATAAATCCTTTAGCGGTACACTCGGCTTACGCTCCAAAGGTCGGCTATCGGTTTTCTTGGACTTGATCGCGCCGACAGCATCGACAATTACAAAATGGGTTTTCGTATATTTAGCCGTGCGCGTCACCCTTTGCAAATCATCAAAAGCGATCGTTCTCGTACCGCGACCTTTCATCTGTTCAAAATAATTCACACTTTTGACATCGCGCATAAACAGCAATACTTCCAACGGTTTCACATCAGTACCTGTGGCGATCATGTCCACCGTTACGGCAATGCGGGGATTCCATGAATTACGGAACCGATTTAAAACAGATTTGGGATCTTCGGCGTTATACGTTACCTTTTTACAGAACTCATTACCCTCACCAAATTCCTCACGCACGATCGCAATAATATCTTCCGCATGACTATCCGTCTTCGCAAAAATCAGCGTTTTCGGGACTTCATACTCACCATTAGCCTCAAGGCGATCGGGGAAAATATCCGCTTTTAAGGCGCGTTTAAATTCCTGAATAATTAACCGAATTTGATTGGGATTAACGACCTCTTTATCTAGCTTGTTTGGTTTATATTCAAAATCTTCATCGAGACGATCCCAGCGTTTTTTGCGAGAGAGTTTTTCGCGCTTATCGATATACTGCTCCGCCTTCAGTTTTGCGCCGTTTTTCGTGATTTCCGTCTCAATCGTATAGACGTTATACGGCACATTCACACCATCGGCGATCGACTCTTCGTAGGTGTATTCGCTGACCACATTTTGATTAAAAAAGCCAAAAGTGCGCTTGTCTGGAGTAGCCGTCAGCCCAATCAAAAACGCATCGTAATATTCCAAAACCTGCTGCCAAACGTTATAAATGGAGCGATGACATTCATCGATAATGATAAAATCGAACTGCTCGATGAAGTTCTTAATCGAATAACTTACGGGTAAAGGTTCTTTTTTGTAACTACCGAATTCATTAGGATTTGTCTCTTCGGCAGATTCTTCCAATTCCTTCCCTTGCAAAATCGAATAGAGTCGCTGAATTGTGGAAATACAAACCTGACTATCCGAGGCAATATAGCTAGAACTCAAACGCTGCACATTATAAAGCTCCGTAAACTTGCGATTGTCATCGGTCGGCTGATATTTCAAAAACTCCTGTTCCGCCTGTTCTCCCAAATTCTTAGTATCGACTAAAAACAAAATCCGCTTAGCTCTGGCAAATTTCAACAACCGATACACAAAAGTACAAGCCGTAAAAGTTTTACCCGCCCCCGTTGCCATCTGGATCAAGGCTCTGGGGCGATTGGCTTTAAATGATGCTTCCAGATTAGCGATCGCTTTAATCTGAGCAGGGCGCAAACCTGCTGGATCTAATTCAGGGATTTTATTTAAGCGCGATCGCAAAGTTTCAGGTTGAGTAAACCACTCAGCCAAGGTTTCAGGACGATGAAAGTGAAACACTGATCGCGATCGCGGTTTCGGATCGCGATAATCGGTAAATCTGGTTAAAGCGCCCGTACTTTCATAAACAAAGGGTAAAGGATCATTCTTTAAATACTTGAGTTTGCTGACTGCGTAATATTTCGACTGTTCCTCATGGGCGGTGAGTTGTTCACCAGCTTCTTCACGCTTAGCCTCAATGATGCCCACGGGTTTCTTATCCACAAACAACGCATAATCGGCAATTCCCGCGTCAGTCTGATATTCCCTAACCGCCACCCCTTTATGCGCCGCTAAATTCACTTTGTTTTTTGACTGCACCACCCATCCCGACACAATCAACATATTGTCGATTTTGTCTCTTGCTATTTGTTCAGGATTTTGGTTTGTCATTATATTTGTCAATCTCAATTGAGATAAAGCCAGCCTACAATTGTAGTAACCCGTACCCGAAAATTATTGGTAATAAACCAACAGCGCTCTTGAACGCTCTTGTCCTTGATTATAGTCAGTATTGATCGTCAAAATGCCATATATCCCGCCCCACCTTGAGCTTCCCAAATATTTTGGACTTTGGGATCATCGCGAATCAGCTTCTTGCAGTTTGATTTTTATGCAAGCAATTATACCAATTCAAAAAAGTGTGACAACACTTTTTTGAATTGAAAAGCAAGCTCAGTAAGGTTTTTAAAACTAAAAATGGCTACGCCATTTTTAGTTTTGGTATTAGTTGGGGTGAGACAATATTCGTCGCGTGAAATTTTGCTTTCTTTAGCGCTATATACAAAGGTATAGTAGTTTTAAATAGTTTGAGCAAGGCTCGTCCAAACCACTAGCCGATCTTAAACCTTAAAAATGTATAAAATCATTACTAAAGATGATCGGTCGTAACAGTCATCACAATTTTTAAAGGAGAAAAAATTTGTCTAAAAAACATCCAGTTATTGCGGTAACAGGTTCGTCGGGTGCAGGTACTAGTACCGTTAAGCGAGCTTTTGAACATATTTTCCGAATTGAAGATATCACTGCGGCGGTCGTTGAAGGTGATAGCTACCACAAGTACAACCGCGTGGAAATGCGTGAAGCGATGAAACAGGCTGTGACTCAAGGGCGCACCGTAAGTCACTTTGGGTTAGATGCTAACCTGTTAGATAAACTCGAAGCGCTGTTTCATGAATATGGTGAAACTGGTAATGGTCAAAGACGCTATTACCTGCACAGCCCTGAAGAAGCAGAGCATCACAATAGTCGTCTAGGTACAAGCAATCAACCTGGCGAATTTACCCCTTGGGAAAGCATTGAAGCTGGGACAGATGTACTTTTTTACGAAGGCTTACATGGTGCGGTTGTTTCTGATGGCATTAACCTCGCTCAGTATGTCGATTTGTTGGTCGGCGTAGTCCCGATTGTGAACTTGGAATGGATTCAAAAAATCCATCGTGATAATGCTGAACGTGGCTATAGTGCTGAAGCGATCGTCGATACAATTTTGCGTCGGATGCCTGATTATGTGAACTACATTGCGCCGCAGTTCTCCAATACTCACATTAATTTCCAGCGCGTTCCTACCGTTGACACTTCCAATCCTTTCATCTGTCGCGATATCCCCACCCTCGATGAAAGCTTTGTAATTATTCACACTAATCGCTGCTTCCGTGAGAAGTTCCAAATCGACTTCCGTTATTTGCTAGACATGATTCACGATTCTTTCATGTCTCGTCATACCACCTTGGTCGTCCCTGGTGGCAAGATGGGTATGGCAATGGAATTGATTCTTAAACCATTAATCGATTCTCTGGTCACTGAATCTAAAAAGCTAAAAGCATAAAAAAAGGGCGCTAAGCGCCCTTTTTTTATGCTTTTACTTGCATTTTATCCATTAGCTCCCTAAAGCGATCGCTATACAAGCGATAACTAAGGGGATGGGCAATCAGTCTCGCGGTACTGTAATACAACACTTCAACTTCAATCAGCCCGTTATCCTTCAAAGTTTTTCCCGTAGAAACCAAATCAACGATCGCCTCAGCCATACCCGTAATCGGTCCAAGCTCGACGGAACCATAGAGGGGGATAATTTCGACGGGTAAATCGATGCTGTCAAAGTATTCACGGGCGCAACCGACATATTTTGAAGCAATGCGGCTATGGGGCGGCAGGTCTAGGGGCGATCGATAACGGCTTTCTCCTGCAACAGCGATCGACATCCGACAGCCGCCGAATCCTAAATCTAGTAATTTGGCAACTTTAGGAGTCTTTTCCCGCAAGACATCTTCGCCAACGATGCCCGCTTGGGCTTGTCCATATTCCACATATACAGGTACATCCTGCGCTCTGACCAGCAAGGCTCTAGCGGTTCCTGTGGGATCTAAGATTTGTAGTTGACGGTTGGCAGGATCAAGAAAAACACTAAAGTCGAGTCCTACGTCTTGGAGTAAGCGGATGGAGTCTTTTAATAGTGAGCCTTTGGGCAGTGCGAAGGTGAACATGGAATGGTTGGGTACAGCGTTGGTTATAAGTCCATTCTATCTGAATTCGTAAGAGTAGTGACACTATACCGCAAGGTTCGTGGCTGGTGAATTACGGTTAGCATCTGTGATAAAGTTAAATAAAGTTAAGAGTATCAACAGAGTGGCAGCAATTTTCACTGTTGTAACTTTAGACTGAAAGCATTAGAAATTAGCTTTTAACACCGTCGGGATTGCGGTGTCAGCCTGTGGAAGCTTAGAGGCTACTCAGCTACTGTGAAGAGGAGAAGCTCAGGCTATACCGAAAGGTTAGCGTGAGAGTATGTTGCCCCTTACCTTTTTCTTTTTGCTTTTTAACTGGCGATCGCTTTGCTATTTTAGGTTATCTTAAAAATCAGCGTAATCCCCTTAATCCGCGTTCAGTCTTTTATTTGCCCCCATAACACCATGCGTCCCCTTGAATTAATTGTTGAAGGATTTACCAGTTTTCGGACTCGCCAAGTTTTAGATTTTACCAGCCTTGATTTATTCGCCATTACAGGTCCAACAGGCGCAGGCAAAACATCCCTCTTAGATGCGATCACCTTTGCACTCTATGACAAGGTTGCGAACAAGCCCAACTCATCAAAGGAACTCGTCAGCCAAGGTGCTACCCAATTAAAAGTAGAATTTCGCTTTGAGATGCGACAAACTGAGTATAGGGTGGTGCGAACATGGCGCAGTCGGGGCAAAACCGATGAGAAAAAGTTTCTATTTGATAAATTAGTCGGTGAAGATTGGGAAAGATGCGATCGCACTCAGAGGGTAGAAGACATCATCGGCATGGATTTCGAGACCTTCACCCGTGTGATTATTTTGCCACAAGGACAATTTGATGAATTCCTCAAGGGTGAAGCGGCGAAACGACGGGAGATTTTGCGGCAATTGGCAGGATTTCAAATATTTGAGCAGATGCGTAAAGAAGCCAGCGATCGCACCAGTCGTCTGAAGGCAGAGCGTGAAGGCTTAACCAAGGTTCTCGAAGCGATGCAAGCGCCAACCCTTGAAGATATGCATACTCAACAAGTAGAACTCGATCATCTAGAAGTTGCCATTCCTGAACTAGAACTCAAAGCTAAACAAAGCCGTAAATTAATCGAAACCGAAGAAAGATTATTTGCTCAAATCCAACAACATCAGCAGCTTTCTCTAAAACTAAAAGAATTGCAAAAAAGCTATTCTCAAATAGAAACTTTAGAAAACAAGTTTCGTAATGCTCAATTAGCGAATTCGGTGATGGGAACTTGGTCAATCTTACAAACTACTCGTAAACGGCTGGAAACAGCGATCGCCGATCTCGCCAAGGGCAAGCAACAATTAGCATCTTCTCAACTAGAATTAACCCAGCAGCAACAAGCCTTTGAGCAATCTCGCATCGCTCACACTGAAGCCCAAAGCCAAATTGAGATTAAAGAACGTAACCTCGCTCTAGCGGAATCTCTGCATACACAAAGTCAACAGGCAAAGGCGGAATTGGAACGAGCTAATCAAAATGCCCTAGGGCGATCGCAAGCTCTCACTAAAGCCGCTAAAGCCGCGATCCAAGTTGAGTTAGATTTAGAAGTTATTACTCAGGATTTGCAAAATATTGAAGCCGCGATCGCAAATTCCCCTAGTGATCTGTCTCGCCTTGAGAAGTTGCGTCAAGTTGCTGAACCGCTTACCCAGTGGCAAATCCTGCAAAATAGTTTAGTCAAACAGCAACTAAAATCTACACAATTGCAAGCCGATATTGAGAAGTTAAACCAACAGTTAACCAAATCTCAACAGGCGATCGCGAAATCTGAAAGTGAATTTCAATCCGCGAATATTGCCCTAAAACAAGCAGAAAATTCTAACTTGCAAGCCTTACAAACCAATCATGTTAACGCTTTGCGTTCAGCATTACATGATGGTGATACTTGTCCTGTTTGCCATAATCTCTATGCTCTGGATGCCTTATCAGAAACCAGATCAGAAACTAGATCAGAAACCAATCAAATAGAATTAATTGACACAAAAACTTTGTTGCAACAAAAAGAGAAGGCTGAACAACAATTAGCCAAAATCTTGCAGGACAAAGTAAAAATCGAGACGAATCTGGAAGCCTCGCAACAGCAATTTCAAGTACAAACTCAAGAAGTCACCGATTTAAAATCGCAGGTTGCCCAATTCCAAAACCAGATTGATGCGATCTTACAAGCTCCTTGGCAAGCTGAAGAGATCCTGCGCGATCGCCAAGAAATCGAATCTCAAGCATCCAACCATCAGCAACTAATTTCTACCCAAAAGGAACAGGCGATCGCTTGTCAAAACATCGAAAACAAACTCAAAACCTATGAAGAAAATCTCCAATTAGCGCAAGCCGAATTTCAAGCCGTAGAAAAGGAACAATCGCAACGGGAATCCCAACTGCAAGATATTTCGCAACGGTTGCTTGCAATTACCGCAGGTAAAAGCTATGAGGCTTTGCGTCAAGAAATTTTGCAGGAAAAAGCAGAATTAAGCGATCGCTTGCAAGCGATCGAAAAAATATATCAACAGGCGCGGGAAACCTTTGTCAAACGGGAAGAGGCTCTCATAAAAGCACAGGAAAATCATGATCTAGCGATCGCCGAATGTTCTCAACAGGAATTACATTGGCAAACGGAACTAGATTCCGTAAAGCTCACCGAATCAGAATTTTTGGCAGTGCAAGCCCCGCGATCGCAAATGGAGGCTTGGCAACAACAAATTGATCACTATCAGCGTCAGCACCAAGATTTAACCACACGCTTACAAATGTTGGCGGAGGCGATCAGCGATCGCGCGATCGATGAACAGACCCTGATCAATCTCCGCCAAGATTTACAACAAATAGAACTGCAATTACAACAAGCCAGTGAAAATCGTGCTTCCCTAAAAGCATGGCTAGAACAAGCCCAGCAAAAACGCCAAGAATCACAGGCACTAGAAGAACAAAAACTCTCTCTACAAGCTCAAGAGCAAACCTATCACACCCTCGCTCAAGATCTCAAATCCGACAAATTCCAAGAATATATTCTTGATGGATTGCAACAGGAACTCGCGCATCGAGCCTCAGTTCTTCTTCAGCAACTATCGGACGATCGCTATATTCTCCAAATTGAAAGTGGTGACTATTGGGTATCTGACAACTGGAATGGCGGCGAAAAGCGCCGCGTGCGTACCCTCTCAGGTGGAGAAACCTTTGCCGCATCCCTTTCGATGGCGTTGGCATTATCCGAAAGATTATCGATGGGAGTCGAATTGGGCAGCCTCTTTTTAGATGAAGGTTTCGGCACATTGGATAGTGAAACCCTCGAAAGCGTGACCCAGATCCTCGAATCCTTGCGCCAACAAAATCGCCTGATCGGAATAATTACCCATATTCAATCTTTAGCCGATCGCCTCCCCACTCAAATCCATGTCCGCAAATCTCCCAACGGTTCCGAACTCATCCAAAAGTAAAACCAATGAGTAAGTTGCGGCGCAACGGTCTAGTTGAGTTGCTTCTTAGCAATCTCGTTTTTTGCGTAGGTAATATACAGATAATATACAGATAATATACAGATAATAATATTGGAGCTTTAGGACTTACGCAAAAGAACGGGATGTAGGGGCAATTCATGAATTACCCCTACGTTAAAATCAGGGTTTCAAGGCATTTTTGCGTAAGTCCTAAGCTTAAAAAGCGATCGCTTGAAAATCCTTGAAATCTACTGAGATTCAATGAGAGCGAAACTATTTGCAAACTGATCAAAAGCTTTGGAAGTGGAACTATTAGGATCGGGCTTGGAGTCAGGTTGATAATAGCGAACTGTATAGACAAATTTATCAGTTTCGAGAGCTAAGGTTTTAACTTTCCAAATTGTTGGACTTCCAGAACTATTCGCGATCGCCACGGTAAATTCTTTTTTGAAACCAGATTTTGCGCCCTTAATCATTGCGTCAAAGGGAATTGTTACAAGATCTTTTGCTTTAACGGAATCATCAAAAATCGCCTTTCCATCAATTGCTTGTCTGGTCACGATCGCGTAAACCTGTTGACTTTGTTGCAACTTTTGCAAGATTTTATCTAAATTATTATCCGCAGATCCAGTGACTTCAAAACTAGGCGTAAAAATTACCGTACTTGCGCCCGAAGGTTCTAACCCCAGATCGATCGCTTTCCAGTCGGCAGGATAGCGCAAGGTATAACCCGCACCAGTGTATTTACCTGTAGAAGCAGGTTTTGCATCTTCAGAGCGACAAATCTCGATTTTGCTTGCCTCTTGATTAGTCTGTAACGTATAGCGAATATCCTCAGCTATTAGAGCAATCTCAAATCCTTCTTGAGTAGGGACAACCGTTTGGCATAAATCACTAATATTTACGGGCTGGGGCTTTTGAGACTCCACCACGATCGCCACATTTGGTGACAGCTTAAGCTGCGATCGCAAATAACTAACTGCGGCATTACTAGCTTTGTCCGTTGCCACAGTTGTTACGGTTAAAGATGCGGGACTATTTGATTGCTGACAGCCCACAAATAACAAGGCGATCGCCGTAATTCCGATATAAGTTTGAAACTTTGACATAACATAAAACCAGATTTAGCAACTATCTTAACCACCTTAACCCTATGGATATCAAAACCCTCGTATTTCCCGCGATCGCCACCATCGGCGCATTAATTGTTTATTTTGGCTTAGGCATCGCTGTAGGTGTTGCCCGCTTTAAATATAAAATTATGCCTCCACAGACCACTGGCAACGAAGATTTTGAAAGAGTGTATCGCACTCATCAAAATACCCTAGAACAGATTGTGATCTTTTTACCCGCCCTTTGGTTATTTAGCATTTATGTAAATCCTAACTGGGGCGCAATCTTAGGCGCAGTTTGGATTGTTGGTCGGATTGGCTACGCATGGGGATATTACATCGAAGCTAGTAAAAGAGCCGCAGGCAATGCGATCGCTTCTTTAGCTACACTAGTTTTATTGTTTGGAACACTTTTTAACCTTGTGCGTGGAATCTTCTATGTCTAAACTTGTCGCGATCGCCGCGAGCTTATATCTTTTCACCTTTGCTTATTTCGGATTTGTCCCTGCGGCTTCCGCACATTCACTCACTCACAACCTAAATTCTGCGATCGCCACACCTATGACACTTTTTTCCTTTTCTGGCACACGCCCCACTAATCTCGGTATTAACAACGGTAAATTGCTGGACTGCCCCAATTCACCTAATTGCGTCTCTAGTCAAAGCACCGATGCCGAACATAAAATCGCGCCTCTAACCTATACAGGCGATCCTGCTAAGGCTTTAGCAGATCTCAAAGCTGTAATTGCGAGTTTGCCTCGCACCAAAATCATTACCGCCGAAGGTAACTATATTTATGCGGAATTTGCCAGCAAGCTCATGGGCTATGTCGATGATGTCGAGTTTTATTTAAATGCCGACAAAGGTCTCATTGAAGTCCGTTCAGCATCTCGTTTAGGTCAATCGGATCTTGGTGTAAACCGCGATCGCATTGAAACTATTCGCAGCAAATTCGCCTAATTTTACGAGTAGCGGCGCAAAGCGCCGCTACTCTACTCCTAGCTTTTTTAGAATAAAACCATGTCACAAGAAGACTTTCAGCAGCAAGTACTACGCAGCTTTGGAGATATTGACAAGAGATTCCAAGATATTGACAAAAGATTTCAAGATATTGACAAAAGATTTCAAGATATTGACAAAAGATTTCAAGAATTTGACAAGAAATTTGACAAACTTGATTTTGATATCAAAGAGGCAAATATTAGACTTGATGCTTATCAAAGGTCATCAGTGCAGGTGGTTAATCTAGCTTTTGGACTGATCAGCGCCGCCGCCGCCGTGGTGATCTTGTCACCTGCGGTCAAGGCTTTAACAGAATTTTTCTTGAGTCGTTAATGCTTGCCCAACAACACAGGCTGTTTATTTTTTGTTATCGCGCAAATAAACGATACATATCATTCAATCGATACCATTGAGATTTATGATTGTGATTGGTAAAAAATCTAGGGAAACTTTATGGGAATAGCAGTTGGTTTGGTTGAAGTGTTAGGGCATCCCCCCGCACTTGCCGTTGCTGACACAATGGTTAAAGCCGCCAAAGTCACTTTTGTGGGCTATGAAAAAGTCAGTGGCGCTCGCTTCACGATCATCGTGCGCGGTTCCGTTGGCGATGTCAAAAGATCCGTAGAAGCTGGGGTTGAAGAAGCGAAAAAAATCGAAGTTTTGAGTTCCAAGGACAAAGCTTTATTTCTCTCGGCAACCATAATTCCCCGTCCTCACGCCAATTTAGAAGCAATTACCAAGACTATGCGCTTTAGTGAAGCCGTTGAACAGTTTCGTTAATCAAGGTAAAAAGTAAAAAGTAAAAAGTAAAAAGTAAAAAGAAGAATTAACTTAACTAATGAAAATCTTGGTTTTGCATGGACCAAACCTGAATATGCTTGGCTTACGCGAGCCAGACGTATATGGCAGCACCACATTAGCGCAAATTAACGATCGCCTAACTCAAGACGCAACCGAGTTGGGCGCACAATTAACCTTTGAGCAATCCAATCATGAGGGTGTGTTGATTGACAGGATTCATGCTGCTTTTCAGGTACAGCATGGAATTTTGATTAATCCTGGGGGATTAACCCATACCAGTGTGGCGCTACGCGATGCGATCGCCGCCGTAAATATCCCTACCGTTGAAGTGCATTTAAGCAACATTCATAGGCGCGAAGAATTTCGCCATCATTCCTTCATCGCCCCGATCGCGATCGGGCAGATTAGCGGCTTTGGGGCAGAGAGTTATTATTTAGGCTTGCGGGCGCTAGTTGCTCATTTAAAATGAATTTATGACAGAGCCTTCACATTATTGGATTGTTAACACTCGGATTCCTGATTGCTTTATTGATAGTGCGATGCGGGAGCAAGCTAGAGATATTCCGATCGCGTCAACGCTACAGCGCGATCGCCTGTTTCCTTGTCATCTCGAAATAAATCATGGGCAGATCGCTGCGATTATTCCGAATGCAATTGATTCCATTAGCTCACAAATTCCTACGGAAAGCTTACCAATTATTGATGCAAAACAAGGAATGATCATTCCTTGCTTTGTTGATTTGCATACGCATCTGGATAAAGGGCATATTTGGGAACGCAATCCCAACCTCGATGGCACATTTCAGGGCGCACTTAATGGCATTTATCGCGATTGCACGGAGCAACGTAACTGGAATTATGATGATCTTTATCGGCGCATGGAATTTGGGCTGAAATGTAGCTATGCTCACGGGACAAGGGCTATTCGTACCCATTTAGATTGTCCACCTCATCAGTTTGAAACTACATTTCAAGTGTTTCGAGAATTACGCGACCAATGGAAAGATAAAATCACCTTGCAAGCAGTGTCCCTAGTTCCACTTTCGCATTTTGTAACTGATCAGGGGGAACAATTTGCCGATGCGATCGCTGATTTAGGTGGGCATATGGGCGGCATTGCCCATATGCTGCCTGAATTAGATGATTACTTAGAGCGCATGATGACTCTAGCTAAGGAACGGAATCTCGGTCTTGATTTCCATACCGATGAGACGGACAATCCTGAATCTCGAACTTTGCACCGTGTGGCGGAAGCCGCATTAAAGTATGATTTTAAATCGCAGATTGTCTGTGGTCATTGCTGTAGTTTGGCGGTGCAAGATGAAGTAACCGCCAATGAGACGATCGCTTTAGTCAAACAGGCGAATGTCGGTATAGTGAGTTTGCCCATGTGTAATCTGTACTTACAGGATCGGATTGAAGCGCGAACTCCTCGCTGGCGTGGCGTTACCCTTGTGCGGGAATTGGAGGCGGCGGGGGTGAATGTGGCTCTATCCAGTGATAACTGTCGCGATCCTTTCTATGGCTTTGGCGATCATGATTTATTAGAAGTATTTAGCATGGGAACTAAGATATCGCATTTAGATACACCCTATGGAAACTGGATTGAGTCGGTAACTTCTCGCCCTGCGTCGTTGATGGGGCTATCTAATATTGGCAAAATTGCTATTAGTGCAACGGCGGATCTAGTTCTGTTTAAGGCGCGTAGCTATAGCGAGTTGCTGTCGCGTCATCAAGGCGATCGCACTGTGTTTAGAAATGGTATGGCGATCGCCACCACCTTACCCGACTACGCGGAGCTTGATGACTTACTTCCACAAGAATAAATGAAGGCGGCGCGAAGCGCCGCCTTCATTTATTCGGGCTTCGATAAAATGCTTGCGAAACATGGGCATATTCTTCCACGATACTGTGGACAAGACTTGCAACTTCTTTCATGGATTCATTGGAGATTTGATCAGGATTTTCCATGATTTTATGACATAAACTTTGTAAGTCTCTGCAAATATTACATAAATATGTAGCGCCAAATGCACCACTTCCACCTTTGAGGGTATGACTTTCGGCAGCAATAGTGGCTAAATCTCCATTTTTAAGCGCTTCTTGCATCTTCGCAATCCCCTGTTTAGAATGTTTTAAATAATCACTAATCAGATTAGTTAAGTTGTGTTTGTCAATTATCTTTTCCAAATTAGCGATAATTTTTAAATCAAGGGAAGAATATTGAATTTCTAGACTTGATATTTTGGGAACTTTCCCCAAGGCTGCTGATAAATCTTCGATTTGCAATGGTTTGGTGAGATAGTCATCCATGCCTGCTGACAAGGCTAAATCACGCGATTCAGTAAAAGCATTAGCCGAGAGTCCGATAATCCAAGGATGTTGATGTGCTTCTTGGCGAATATTTCTAGTTGCCGTCAATCCATCCATAACTGGCATTTGAATATCCATAAAAATTATGTCGAAGGATTTCTTAGCTAATAAATTAATAGCTTCTAATCCATTCCCAACGAACTCGCCGACATAACCAATTTTTTCTAACATCAAAGATAAAATCTGTTGATTGATCGGATTATCTTCTACTACAAGAATTTGAATATAATTTTGTTTTTTAAAGATTTTATCTGTTTTTGGTAAGATCAAATCTTGCTTTATTAAGTCATGATCTTGAGGCATAAATATATTTGTGAAAGCTTGAAATAGTCTAGAAGCTGTAATCGGTTTAGTGATATTAGAGGCTCGCCCTATGGAGTTAGGTTCTAATATGTCTTTGGCAGAATTTAAGATAACCAAGTGTAAATCAGGGAAAATATCTTGAATATCTTTAGCGAATTCTAAACCACTAGCTTCATCTAGATATTGATCAATTAAAATTAGATCATAATTATTTTCCATTAATAGTTGCAAAGCTTCTGTTGCTGAACCCACACCTTGGATTGTCATCCCCCAAGGTTGAATATACAAGGCGATCGCCTGTTGGTATATAGGATTAGTATTGACACTTAAAATCCGTTTTCCCCGTAGTTTTTCCAATAGTTTTTCTGAAGATTCTGGCGCGATCGCGACGGCATCTGTGGCGATCGCCGCCTGAATTGAGAAGCTAAAAATGGAACCTTTGCCAAGATTACTTTCTACGCTAATATCACCGCCCATCGCTTCGCAAAGTTGTTTGCAAATCACTAGTCCTAAGCCTGTGCCGCCATATTGACGATTGATCGAACTATTGGCCTGTTTAAAGGCTTGAAATAACTTGGCGATCGCCTCAGGAGCAATACCAATTCCTGTGTCACGCACATCAAACAACAATTTATAAATATTTGCTTCTCGATCAATTAATTGCGAAGTTACGGTAATGACAATCTCTCCTTTATCTGTAAATTTAATCGCATTACTAGCGAGATTGACTAAAATCTGACGTAAACGGCTATAGTCTCCAATAATTTGTTGGGGAACATTTACATCAATTAACGCAAATAGTTCTAGGGATTTATCGGTGATCCGTGAGGTCATCAGATCGATCACCTCTTCGACGCATTGCTGGATCTTAAAAGGATTTGCTTCGATTTCTAAATGTCCCGATTCAATGCGCGAAAAATCGAGAATATTATTAATTACCGATAATAGAACCTCGCCGCCTTGACGAATCATGGAGACATATTGCTGCTGTTGTGGCGATAGGGGAGTATCTAGCAATAGCCCTGTCATGCCGATCACGGCGTTCATTGGTGTCCGCAGTTCATGGCTCATGACGGCGAGAAATTCGCTTTTAGCTTGATTCGCAGCCTCCGCAATTCTTGCCGATTCCAGTTTTGCTTCCGTTTGCTTCCGTTCCGTGACATCCTCCACATTCGCAATAAATTGGAGCGGATTGCCCTGATCATCTCTAATTAGACTGACCTGACTGATTGCGTCAATCACATGACCATCTTTATGGATATACTGCTTCTCAAGGCGAAAATTTTGGGCTATGTTGCCGACCAAAGCATTGAATGCTGTCAAGGCTTTATCGATTGAGTCGAGGTGTGTAATCTCTGTTGCGGTCATGCTCAGTAACTCTTCTGCCGCATAACCATATATTTGGCATAAGCTTTGATTGACATTCAAGAATTTACCTTCCAAATCAAAAGTGGCAATACCAATAGGAGCATTTTCGATCGTTAATTGGAGTAAAGCTTTACTTTGTAATAATTTTGCTTCGATCGCTTTGCGATCGCTAATGTCTTGAACTGTTCCACACAGTCGAACTACTTTTCCACTGCTATCATACTCAGCATCACCGATCGCTTCAATATACTTACAGGAATTACCATCCTGCCGTATCTGCAATTCCATATAATAGGCTTCACCTGTTCTAATTGCTCTCTGGACAGCCTGATTGTGCTTTTCTTGATCTTCTTTCACATACAGCGATAATAGTTCTTCATAGGAAGGAGTTCCTAACTCAGGATCGCGCCCAAAAATATGAAATAGCCCTTTTGACCAAGTAATTTCATCATTGACAACATCCCATTCCCAGTTACCTAGTTTGGCAATTTTTTGAGCTTTCGCCAGCATTAATTCACTTTTTCGCAAGGCATTCTCAATTGCTTTATTACCACTAATATCTCGCCCTTCAGGAATTAGTAAAACTACTTGCCCTGACTCATTCTTGAGAGGACGAATCGAAAAATCAATGGTTATCACGACCTGACCAGCACCATAACTATCTATTTCATAACGAATAAATTCCCCCTGTGCTGCTCGTTTCACTGACTCTCTCAAACGAGTTTTCGTATCTTCAGAAATCGAGAACCAATAGGCTTCCCAAAATGGCTTGTCGATGACCTGATCACGGGTCACTCCACTAAAATCTAGCGCTGTTTGATTTGCTTCCAACAAAGTTCCATCAATGGAGAGTAGTCCAGTAAATTGGAAAGTATTATTAAAAATACCTTTAAACCTGAGTTCAGTTTCTTTGCGATCGCTAATGTCAAAAGCAGAACCACGCAGAACCTTGGTTTTTCCATCAGTGGCTAAGCCAATACGCGCAGTATCTCGCACCCAGACAATTTTACCTTCAAGGGTAATAAATCGATACTCACAGCAAAAAGGCTCACCCGTCTCTATAGTTTTGATGACTTCTCGCAATACGCGATCGCGATCATCGGGATGGACATATTCTGCCCAACTATTAAAAAATCCTGCATTCCATTCTGAAGCTGGTATGCCCAAAAGATCCTTCAACTGTGGACTGATGTAGCTAAGTTCTGAATTATTCGTGAGTGGAGATATATAAGAAATGCTAGGAATTTGTTCCACTAAAGAGCGATATCGCTGAGTCCATCGATACTGATTCTAAATTAGTTT
>DCSN01000163.1:1436-4937 GCA_002325645.1 Pseudanabaena sp. UBA1465 | reverse complement strand
GGGGCTTTCGCTTGTGAGCTAAAGTCATCACTTAGGATGTAGTTAGATCAAGCCATAATGAATCTAACTCAATATTCATACACCTAAAAGAGAAACAATAAAACCTATGCAAAATGTAATTAATTCCGTAATTAATTCCGTAATCAATTCCTGTCTAGGGTTATCCGATTCAAGAAAAAGCCCAATTTTTTGTGATGAGGCAAAGCTTCATCACAAAAAATTGGTTCTTGGTTTCACTGCACTGCCCCTAGTAATTTCAGGAGTCATCGGCGCGATCGCCTCAATGAGCTATACAGAATCAGCCTTTGCCGATCCCACGCAACTACGTCAAGTTTTACAAACTAGAGTCTGTGAAGGATGCGACTTATCAAGAGAAAAATTAAGTTTTGCAAACCTGAGAGGCGCAAATTTACGCAACGCTAATCTTTTCTCGACGGATCTAAAACTTACTGATCTGCGAGAAGCTAATCTCATTGGCGCAATCTTGGATAAAGCCGATCTCAGAGGAGCCGATCTTACGGGCGCAGATTTGACAGGGGCTTATATGTCTGAAACAAATTTCTGTGGCGCAATTATGCCTGATGGTCAAAAATCGAGGGAGGGTTGTCCAGCCCCCACAAAATAGACAGCGATCGCCATAATGTCATCCAAATGCTAGAAGCATTTGTGTAGAATTGTATACAAAGGATTGAGAAAGTTGACAGAGTATGACCGAAAACTCAATAAAAGTTATAGTCTAGAGATCGTTTGTCCTGATCTCACATCCTTTCATATCCTTCATATTTATTCGTCTAAGCGGAGTTCCTCCCTATGATTGACGCTATCATCATCTTTACATTCATTCTTGCGGGAGCAGGCATTGGCTTTCATGGTGTTGATTTCTTGCCATCGGAAACCATTGCCCAGATCAATGTTCAAAATTTCCGTTGGTTAACCCTTGGGATCGGTGCATTTGTAGGTCTCATATCAGGATTAATTGTCCAAAATACCTATCGGCGCATTGAGTCCGACGTTCGCGCTTTGCCAATTGAAACGATTCTGGGTCGGGCTGTTGGGCTTGTCTTTGGGCTATTGGTCGCCAACTTGATGTTAGCGCCATTATTTTTAGTGCCTATTCCTGACAACTTTACTTTTATCAAGCCACTCACCGCGATTTTGGTGAGCATTATTTTTGCCTATTCGGGGATGACTCTCTCAGATACCCACGGGCGGGCTTTGTTGCGTTTGATTAATCCCAACAATGTTGAGAGCAGCCTGCTCGCCGATGGAACCTTGAGGACTGCTACTGCTAAGGTTTTAGATACGAGTACTGTCATTGATGGACGTATTCAAACTTTGATGGAAACAGGTTTTTTGGAAGGACAATTATTAATTCCCCATTTTGTCATTCAAGAATTGCAGACGATCGCCGATAGCTCCAACGATCAAAAACGGGTGCGCGGTCGTAGAGGACTGGATATTCTCAACAATATGCGCGATCAGTATAACGATCGGATCACGATTCACTCTGCTGATTATGAAGATCTACATACCGTTGATGCTAAATTAGTCCGTCTTGCTCAAGAGCTAAGCTGCACCTTAATTACCAATGACTACAACCTCAACAAAGTTGCTAACTTGCAGCAGGTTGAAGTATTAAATATTAACGATCTCGCCCAAGCTTTGAGACCCAGCTATTTACCTGGAGATTCCTTAGAACTAAAGGTATTAAAAGAGGGCAAAGAAGCATCTCAAGGGATCGGCTATCTTGAAGATGGCACGATGGTAGTAATTGAAGAAGGTCGTGAATATCTTGGTAAACAAATCATTGTGATTGTTACTAGTGCCTTGCAAACCTCCGCAGGTCGGATGATCTTCGCTCGCCACGAAGAGATCGCTACAGTTTAGTTTTAAATCCCCAATTATCAATTCAACGATTCCGCCTATGCAAGTTTCGCCTTCTCACTCACAGCGACAATTGGTATCAGGTAAAGTTGGGTGGGGCTGGCGGCAAGCAACTTATCCGATCTCAACTAACTTTGGCTTTGCTGGCTGCTTGATGATGGTGATGGCGATCGCGCAATTAATCAGAACTAATGAATTTAATGATCAATTTAGTTTTGTAGCCTTCGTGGGATCGCCTTTGTTAGTTGGATTCGCAATCGGCATCTATACAACTAAGTCAGTGGTCGAGGTATGTCGTCAAAATACTGACTATGTGTTTTCTCAATGGCAAGCGATCGCCATTACGAGCTATTGGTTAGTTTTAATTGGGGGACTGAGTAGTTATTCTGAAACTGCTTCTAAATCCTTTGTCGCAATCTGGTGGATTTTACCTGCTGCTGTGTTTATAGGTGTTTCTGCTACTTTGATGGTGCGATCGGCGAAGTCAAAAGTAACAAACACAAATATTCGCCAAGCCTTAGAATCGGTAAAAAATAACGATCTAAATATCGTCACCTATTCCGATCAAACAGTTTTGATAAGTCCTTCTTCCCTCGCCCAACAACCACGACAATTTAACAGTTTGATCCTCATTCTGTTGGGGTTATTCTTTTGGACAATGCTCGATTTTGCTGGCAGCATCAGAGCAATTGTGGCGATCGCTTTTACAATCACAGGCTTAGTAGGGTTATTTACATGGCAAGTCCAATTGCGATCGCCAGAAAAGCTTTTATATCTTAAATACACTGGTTTCTGGGGGATTGCGGCGACCTATACGATCGATTTACGCCCTTTTTCAAGTCTATCGATTGTGAAATTGCAAGAAGCAAATGGTGAATTAAGCTGGACACAGCTAACGGGAGGTAATAGCGAAATTACCCTTCCTTTAGCGATCACAATGCTGGTTAGTCAAGACAAGGAAGACATAGAAGAAGACGCGATCAATGATCAGTTAGGGCAAACCTTGCGAGAAGAATTTCTTTTGGCAAAAAAAGAAACCGATAGCGATAGTTTAGGTTTAGCCCATGTCCTATTACCACAGGGGGCAGGAATATTAGCAGGAATGGCTTTTAGCATTATTGGCGGTTTGATTTTAATCATCTTTCCGATCGCCGCCCAATTATCGGTAAGTAGTGCGATCGCGTGGCTCGGTGTTTGTATGGTATGTCCTGCGATTTCCAGATTTTTGCTCAGATTAGTGGCGACCCATAGTTTACAAAGCGATCGCGTTAGTTATCCTCGAAATAAATTACAGTCTTGGGAAATTGGCACAGCGATTTTATTAGTTAGCGCTTTTCTCACTACGCCAACAAGTAAAGTTACGCCTTCTATAATCTTCAATCAATCCTTACCTTTACTAACCCTAATTTGTGGCTGGCTGAGTATTAGCATCGGTATTTGCCTTTTTGCCTTTGTCCGCCGCACTCCTCTTTGGAATAGCAACAATTAAAAAAAAGACTAGCTTTGCTAGTCTTTTTTTTAGTACAGAAATATTTTTGAAAGTGCTGCTCCGCAGCACTTTCAAAAATATTTCTGGGTTTTATAGCCTATTGATGCTTTGAGTAGTACAGAAATATT
>DCSN01000163.1:0-1368 GCA_002325645.1 Pseudanabaena sp. UBA1465 | reverse complement strand
GTAAGCGCAAAGCGCTGTAATTAATTTAACATTGCTGTACATTCAAGGATTAGCTTTTGATTGGTGAGTGAATAGGGCTGAATCTCTAACGCCCTGCGAAAAGTAGCGATCGCCTCATGATAGTTGCCGATCGCCGCATAGCATAGCCCCAAACCATGTACCGCCCCAAAATGATAAGGATTAAGCGCGATCGCCTTTTGGCAATCCTTAATCGAGCGCTTGTAATCACCCTGCATATAAAACAAGACGGCTCGCCGATTCCACGCCTCGACAAAATCAGGCTGAGAGTGAATCAACTGAGTTAACATCAATTCCGCCTGTCTGACATTGCCACTATCCGCCATCATTTGGCTCTGTCGCAAAACTTGTAAACCCTGCATCCCCTTTTGCATAAACCACATTTCCCATAGACCCTGCGTGGCGCGATCGCGAACATCTCCATCTACGCTCTTAAGATCTTGCAATAATTCTTCGATGGGCTGGCTCATTAGTCTAAAATTCTACAATCTTATGAAAAATATTGTGCGCGTATGTCTATCATACAAATTACTGTCCAAGAACTAGATGAACTTTTAACAAGCGATCGCCAAGATTTACAATTAATTGATGTGCGTGAGCGTGATGAAGTCGAGATTGCGGCGATCGATGGCTTTGCGGTTTTACCTCTTAGCGAATACGACCAATGGGCAACGGATTTTAAAGACAAATTCGATCCCCATGTGGAAACACTGGTGTTATGCCATCACGGGATGCGATCGGCGCAAATGTGTCAATGGTTGATTAATCAAGGTTTTACTAATGTTAAAAACATCGGCGGCGGCATTGATGCCTACGCCTATGGCGTTGATCCCACCATGAATAAATACTAATGTTTTTGCGACTTAATAAGAAACCAATTTTTAGTGGCGCGGCTTCGCCGCGCCACTAAAAATTGGTTTCTTATTTTATTGAGCGTCCCTAAAAAAACAAAAGAAAAAGGCGGCGCATCGCGCCGCCTTTTTCTTTTAATTAGTGTGAACTACCAGACGCTGATGCTCTGCATACAGCACTGGCTTCCTGATTCATTGGGATGAGCTTTCTATACCAAGATATAGTGAGTCTTACCGTCCCTCCACAGGCAGGAGTCCTAGTTCCTAAGACCCATATTTTTCTCTTGCAACACGTCCCTTTAGTTTGGTTTTCACTTTGGGAGTTAGTGGTCAAGATGGTGCTACTTTATCATGGATTCGCTGTCGCTCAATTTATTTTCTGGCTCACTTTCATCCCGTCACTCATCCTTGTAAACGGATAGAGTGCGGGACTTCCCACCACAATAGATAGGATTCGCAAAAGTGTCACAGATTTTTGGGAAGATAGCTGCTTGCACAG
>DCSN01000181.1 GCA_002325645.1 Pseudanabaena sp. UBA1465 | reverse complement strand
TTCCTAATAAGAAAAGGCGGCGCGATGCGCCGCCTTTTCTTATTAGGAAAGAGTATTGTTATTTTAATTAAAGAAAAAGCGATCGACCATTAAAGCAACAGTAGTCGCAAAAAGAGTTACCCCGATCGCAACCACAATATTTTGACCTTGGCTAACACTAAAGCAAGCAACTGCGCCTGCACCTAAACCTGCGGTAACTGCGGCAACTACAGGATCTTTAGCTGATTTATTGTACATTTTATAAAATACCGACTATTAGAAAATTTTTTTAATAATCGTTAGCCTACAGTAGTCAATAAATCCCATTGATAGTTCTCAATAATTCTTCACTGTAATCTACATTCTGTAATACAATGCTTTGCGCTTAATAAAGCCCAAAAGATGAATGGCGGCGCAAAGCGCCGCCATTCATCTTTTGGATAAGATCTAGCTTGCTAGATCAAGTTCTCTTTCGGGAACAACTTGGAGTTCTTTCACGCGGTTTTCTTCTGCCCAATAGTCAGCTAGTTGACCTTCAATCTCTTTCCGCACAATATCGCGGTATTCCAAGAAGTGTTCATTGTGGGCGCAAACCGTGAGGTAATGCTCCCAGATCGCAGGATTATTCTTGATGATGCTAAACAGATGATGCCAGAATTTCCAACGGGTTGAGCGCTTAAATCCTTGTCTCCAGACCACGATCGCTAAAGCTTTAAGATCGATCAGACTAGGAAGTTTGGCAGGAGCTTTGACCTTGGGAACTCCCAATTTTAGGAAGTAGCGATACACCCGATCTAGATAAGCATGGGGTTCATACAAAGCACTGAAAGCTTCTACATATTCGTGAGCAATTTCCTCAACGGGACGAGTTGGCTCGAAATTCATTAAGGTGGTTTGGTTCAAGTTGCCATTTTTGGTGCGTAAACGACCTTCTTTTTCTAAGCGATGCCAGAGTGCAGTGTGTGGCAGCGCTTGCAACATCGCAAAGGTGGTGGTGGGGATGCCCGTCAGTTCTGCAAAACGAACAATGCGATCGCCTGCGCCCTTTTTCTCACCATCAAAGCCAATAATGAAACCAGCCATGACGCGAATCCCTGTCTTGGTGATCGTTTCAACGGCTTCCAATAGAGAAGATCTTGTATTTTGAAACTTCTTGGTCATCTGCAAGCTATCTTCATCGGGGGTTTCAATACCCAAAAATACTGCATCAAAGTAGCATTCCACCATCAAATCCATTAGTTCCTGATCGGCGGCTAAATCGATGGATGCTTCCGTATTGAAGCTGAAAGGATATTGATGTTCCTGTTGCCAGATTTTAAGTTCTTGTAAGAGTAGTCTCACATTGCGCTTATTGCCGATGAAGTTATCATCAACCATAAACACAGAACGTCGCCAGCCTAGCTCATAGAGACAATCTAGTTCGGCAAGTAATTGTTCAGGATTTTTAGTACGGGGCTTGCGTCCATACAGTACGATGATGTCGCAGAATTCACATTGGAAGGGACAACCGCGTGAGAACTGTACCGACATGGAGTCATAAGCTTCCAGTTCCAATAGATCAAAGCGAGGGACTGGGGTGCTGGTAACATCAGGTTTTTCACTGGTGCGGAAGATGCCACTGGGTTCACCCTTGGCGATCGCCTCAACAAACATGGGCAAAGTAATTTCGCCTTCATCCAAAATCAGATAATCCACACCCGCCGATTGAGGATCTTCGGGCATCGAGGTGGGGTAAGGACCACCGCAAGCAACTTTTTTGCCACGGCGCTTAGCTTCTTTTATCAGGGATATTAAATCATCCTTTTGGACGATCATTGCCGATAAAATCACCATATCCGCCCATTGCCATTCAGCTTCAGTAATTCCGCGAACATTGCGATCGACCAATTTAAAATTCCATTCTTGGGGCAAGATCGCAGCAACAGTAATCAAGCCTAGAGGTGGCAGTAACACTTTCCGATTTACTAACTCTAGGATTTTCTCGTAAGACCAAAATGTTTTTGGAAAAAGTGGGTAAACCAGTAGAACGTTCATATCTTTTCTAGGGTGTAATTGGGTGGATATGTTAAAGAATTTCTGTGCTACGCACAGAAATTCTGGTGATTAGACGGTAGGGAAACCAGTACGGATATCTTCGACAATACCATCACGCAAGACGATTTCCACACGCATTTGAGCAATCAAGTTATCGCCTTTAGCCGCAGGGAAGTAGCTATCAAGTTGTCCTTGGGCGACTTCTTGTTCTAGCTCTAAATTCTGCACCTGAGTCAATTGGGTCAACAATTGATTCTTTTGTTCTAACAATTCGGCTTTAACCCGATTCATTTCGGCACGAATGCCTTCGATCGCATTGGTAACTTCCGCAGAAAATGGCTTGATGCTTTGGCGTTCGATCTCATTAATTTGACGCGAGCCTTGAGCATCGACTTGCTGCACTTGACCATCGATTTGGGCAATTTGTTGTTGCAGTTGTTGCTGCATTTCCTCTTTCCAGCGTTGCGTCACAATCACTTGAATATTGGCGGTGCGACGTAGTAAAAGCTGATTAGAAAAATCGAAACTCACAGTTATCTCCAGTTGGCTAATAATTTATGTTTGATTTGTGTTTAATTTGGGTTGATGTGAAGGCGGTAAGGCTGCTTTCGCATCATGAAGTAAACATTTTGACAATAATATCTTGATAACGCTCAAATACGATGTTACGTCGGATCTTGAATGTTTGCGTTAAAAACCCATTATCGATGGTAAAGGGTTCAGGCAGGAACTCGAAAACACCGATGCGATCGTTAATGCTATACCCTGGGCGATTTTGAACTTCACGGTTGAGTTCTTCACGGTAAAGATTCCGAATTTTAGAAGTGTTCAACTCTGGCAAAATATCCACCAAATTGGAATCAGATGGAATTAAACCTGCGGCTTCGAGGGCGGAGAGATTGGGGACAATCAAGACTCCTAGCTGCTTCTGATCTTGCCCTACTAACACCACCTGATCAATATAGGGACTACGAATACAAGCATCTTCAATGGGCTGGGGTTCAATATTTTCGCCATTGGTTAAGACGATCGTATCCTTAGCGCGACCCGTAATTACAAGGTCATCCCATTTACTGACATAGCCGAGATCACCCGTATCAAACCAACCTTGTGCGTCGATCGCCTTAGCAGTGGCTTCAGGATTTTTATAATAACCCTGCATTACCTGTGGTCCGCGAATCAACACTAAGCCCTGTTGACCAGTTGGCACATCGGCTCTTGTAGCCAGATCGACAATGCGGGTTTCGGTGCTGAGAACGGGCTGTCCGTCGCCACCACGAATATTGCGATCAGGGCGGCGGACATGGGTAATTGGTGCGGTTTCAGTTAAGCCATAGCCACCCAAAATCTCGATGCCAACTATTTCGTAAAAGTCTTCGAGGTGTTCAGCGATCGAGCCGCCGCCGCTAACAACATATTTAAGCTGTCCGCCCGTTGCTTCGCGTACTTTTTGATAAACCAATTTATCGCCAAGTTTGTGAAGTCCCCAAAAAGCGATCACTGAAGGCAGTGCAACTAATTTATCAATAAAGGAAGGATAAAAATTTTCGACATTTAAACCTTGGACAATGCGCTTGGCAACTATATATTTTTGGCTGATGCTGAAGAAGAAATTGACTAAGCGCTGTTTATTGGCAGGTTGATCGCGAAAATTCTTCTGTGCGCCTTCATAGATTGATTCCCACAGACGTGGCACGGCAACCATGTAATGCGGCTTTTGTTCCTTGAGGTCTTTTTTGATCATGCGGAGATTGGTGTAAATCTCGGTGCAACCTTGCGAAAAAGCAAAATACTCAAAGGTGCGTTCGTAGCAATGCCATGTTGGCAATATATTCAGTACTTTTTCGTTGACATTGAGTTTCAACACCGATTGGGCGGCTTCAATTTCAAATAGAAAGTTACCGTGGGTGAGCATCACGCCTTTGGGTCTAGCGGTTGTGCCTGATGTATAGATCAACGTGGCAAGAGTATCGCGCTTGATTTGTGGATTTCCTAAATCTTTGCCATTGCCTAGCGCTAGTAATTGCTGAAAGTTATAGGCTCCTTCGGGCGGTGTTTCGTCAGATATTAAAATAATTTGCCTGACTGGAAGACTATGGAGTTCAGGCTCTAACTTTTGCAAAGTTGCCAGATTTTCCACAACGATCGCCACGCTATCACTATGCTCGATGATGTACAGCAATTCAATGCGTTCAGCCTGAGAACTGCGCGTGGCATTGGCCGCCCCGATCGCTAAGATCCCTTGATCGGCAATTAACCACCTTGGCGAGTTATCGGAAATTAGGGCAACTTTATCGCCAAAGTTTATGCCTAGCGATCGCAGTCCTGCCCCAAATGCATTGATCTGCTCAAAGGTATCTTTGTAAGAAATTCGCGCAGGTGGATTGGCATGGGGATCATGGAGGGCGATCGCATCGGGGTGAGTTTGTGCGCCCTGTTCCCAGATTTGCCAAAGACTAGAGGCTTGCGAAAGATCAAAGGATTTAGCCATAAAAGTAAATGTTTTGCTAGGGTTTGATTATTTTTGATCACTGGGGGGCATTTACAGTGTCTAGCTTGGCGAGACACTTCTTTGAGACTGAAATTAAAAGGAGTTGCAGCGCAAGGCGCTGCAACTCCTCTTAATTTCATGTTTTGGCTAACTCTTAATAAAGGCGATCGCGTGTTGCCAGATCACCACCTTATGTCCTGATGTGTCCAAGCAAATGCACTGATCATCAATCCAGCTAATTTTGCCGCGCAGTTGATCACCTGTGAGCAATTTAATTTCGACCTCATTCTTATCGCGAATGATGCCGTGAATGCGACGAATACTGGGTAGAGATGTGTTGAGTCCGATTTTGGTTGCTGTTGGTGCGCTCATTTTCTTCGCTATAACCGTTTTACGAATACTATCATCAAACCCGATTTTAAAACCCAAATAAGGGTCGGCAGCACAAAGCGCTGACCCTTATTTGGGTTTTACATCAGCGCTTTGCGCCGTAATTTGGGTGGCAAGGCTGGGCTGATAAAAAACAGTGCTGCTATATAGCTGAAAAGCGTTATCCCACAGACTAGGTTTAGGGCGCTCAAGGTTAATATGAGTTGCTTCGATCGCTTTTAAAAATTCTGGATAAACAATCGACATCTCGGCAAAATTTTGAAAATCCTTCGCGGTTTTGGCGTTGGGTAAAATTCGCGTTAACCATGTCGATAATTCTGTCCAATGTTCTTTGACAGTCGGCGCAATATGTTGGAGCGATCGCAGGACGGGCAGTTGCAAACCTAGCTCGAAGCGATACTGATTGTCATGAAATCGCAGGATACCGCGATCGCCGATTTTGCCGTTCACACTATAATTACGCAAATGTAAATCGCAAATCTGCACCCGATCTAGAATTTGCTCCTTACGCGCCAGCTTATGTTTGGCATTAACTACTACGATCTCCCCAAAGGTTGGCAAAATCCCCTCAACTTTAGCGATTACATCGTCGGGAGTAAAGATAATCTCATCGATGCCAGCGATCGCCCTTACCTTCTGTCCAGTCTTAGGATTAATCTGAGGCTCCCCAAAATATTCAACCTGATAGACGGGAATTTGGGCGATCGCCTCAATACTTAGCCAAATCACCCCAAGACCATAGCTTTGTAATTCTTCACCATAGGCTTGCATCTCCGCAAGTGTGCCTAAACAGATAATTTTAGGATAACGATTAGGAATTTTAAATCTGGCGGTATAGGGGTCAGTCCGAAAAACTCTGGCAATTTTGGCGATCGCCCAGTCCTTTTGTTCTGGCAATACTGGCAATAGAGCAAGATAGGCAAAACTGGAACCACCCGCAAGCTTTAGTAGCTCATCGATCCTCGCTTGACGAGCATTAACCTCCGCCATCTCGATCGCGAGAAGTCCCTGTCGCGCCTGTGTGATTAACTTGGCTGGTAACTGAGCCTTAAGCAGTCGGCGAAAAATTGCTTCCGCTTCATCAGTTCTACCCGTTGCGTCGTATAGGCGACCTTTCAAAATCTGTAACTGCGGATCGTCAGGAAAATCTGACAGCAATTGCTGAAGCGTTGCTGAAGCGGCGGAGAACTGTTGATCAGCGAACTGACTCTCAAACGCAGTTACAAGATCTTGCATGAAGAGGTTATTAGGGAAATTAGGAACATCTTGCTTAGAAGCTTAATTAGAATCGTAATCCTAAGCCAGTTTGCAAGGTGGTTGCGGATGTCCCAGGAGAATTACGATAAGCGTCAAAGGCGAAAATGACGTTACCAAATAATACTAGATTACTATTGGGCAATGTGTAATCAATCCCTGGCTGCACAACGAAACTATTTTTGTTGCCGACTGGGGTAGTGTCAACGGTATTAGACAGCGCCACGCCCGCACCAATGTAAATATCTGTATCAAAGTTGAGTGGTACATCAAAGGAAACAGTTGGCACAACGGCGGTACTGTTACCGATCAAAATTTGAGAGCGTAACGAAACAGGAAATTCTAGAAATTTATATCGCACCGCAACTAAACCAGATGTGCGTGAGTTTTCTCCCGCCGCACTATTACCACTGGTAAACCCAAAACTCGCCCCTACACCGACATAGCTTCCATAGGCTGCTTGAGCATTAGCTGAGGGAACAGCGATCGCTGACACGCATCCTAGGGCGGTTAAGCCCAGCAGAGCCTTGCTTAAATTAGTTAGCTTTTTCACAGATATCCCTTCCTTATATTAAGAAACAGTTTATTTATCTTTAGGAATAACCCCTTCAGGCAGACAGACTATCATAAGTTGGATAAACTGGCGAAAAATTTTTCAGACAAAATCAAGTCGTAGCTGTAAAACCAGAGCAATTTTTGAATTTAGCGCAAAGGGATGTAAACTTCGCATCACCCGAATGGAGATAGTCAAACTATGATTAAAGTTGTATATTACTTAGTTGTCGAGTAAACTCTCATCGCTTGTTACTCGTAACTTCAAAAGACTTTCACATAGTACGCATCTATATAACCTATGGCAGAACTAGCAGTCTATTTCGTTTTAACCGTCGGAGTGCCTTATACATTCTGGAAAATCGTAAGACCATTTACAGACGCTTAAACTTAAAAACCAAAAATTCGGGCTTATCGCTATATGGTAGACCCGAATTTTTGGTAATACTTTACAAATCTGCTAAGCCCAAATAGGTAATTTTCGTTGGTTCGACTTTAAATCGACAGGCTAGTACTTTTACACCTTTCGCGATCGCCTCTGTGAGCAGTCTCGCATATTCAGGGTCAGCCTGTGCGCCTGCGGCAAAGCGATCGCAATCTCCACGATTAATAAAAAAGATTAAAGCGGCAGTAGTATCTTCAGAAATTACTGACATGAGTTCACGAATATGCTTTTGTCCTCTTGTGGTCACTGTATCAGGAAATAAAGCCAAGCTTCCCTTACACCAAGTGGTATTTTTAACTTCCACATAGGTTCTCTTTCCACGATCAACATCGGTTAAGAGAAAATCGATACGGCTTTTCTCATTGCCATAGGCGACTTCTCCTTTCACGGTTGTATATGGCTCTAGTTCTGGAATGAGGTGGCGATCGAGCATATTCCCAATTACGCGATTAGGAAGACTAGTGTTCACGCCTATCCATTCATTGTCTAGATAAATCGCTTCCCAACTATAGGCAAGTTTACGTTTAGGACTAGGTTGATGGGAAACTAATACAGGACTGCCAATTTTACATACCCCTGTCATTGGCCCAGTGTTCGCACAATGGGCGGTAACTATTTCGCCATTATCTAGTTCTATATCCGCAAAAAAGCGCTTATAACGGCTGACCAGACGACCTGTAATCAGATCAGGGTAAGTGTGAACTTGGGGCATTTTAAGTTATATAGGGATGGCGCAAAACGCCCATCATATTAACATGAGACAACGGCTATTTCGTAGCGATCGCGCCCTTGTTGTTTGGCTTGATAAAGCGCGTCATCGGTTAGCTTAATCAAGTTCTCAATTGAGTTGTCAGGTATGGGCATTATGCTGGAAATTCCCATGCTGACGGTGACAACATCATTAACTTTTGACTTTTGATGGGGAATAGATAGATCGCGGATCGCCTGTTGAATTGACTCAGCCACATTAATTGCACCTTCTAAATTGGTATTCGGCAGAACCACAACAAACTCTTCGCCGCCATAACGCGCAAATAGATCGGTTGGGCGTTTTAGTTGTTTTGCGGCAGTCTGAGCGACTTGGATTAAGCAAGCATCACCCGCTTGATGACCGTAGAAGTCGTTGTAATATTTGAAATAATCAATGTCTAAAAGAATTAGCGATAAATAGCCTGTTTCTCGTAGGAGTCTTTGCCATTCTATCTGAATCTTCTCATCAAAGCTGCGACGGTTGGCGATTTGGGTTAAACCATCGGTCAAAGCGATCGCTCGTTGATATTCGGCTTGCTGCTTGAGGATATCTTGAGATTGGCGTTGTTCGGAAATATCTGCAAAAGAAGCTACGGCGGCATAAGGATGTTTTTGGTCGGGATGGATTAAAGGTTGAGAATTAATCGAGATCCAAGTAGTTGGCAAATTCTTGCAGCAAATGCCCATGATCACCTTAGACTGCGGCTCTCCAGTTTTAAGTGTGACCATTGCAGGATGTATTTCCACAGGAAAAGGTGAACCATCTTCATGAATTGTGTGCCAATCAATATCGATGGAGGTCTTTCCCATTAGTTGATCGGCAGTTAATCTTAAAATGTTTTCAGCGCTTTGATTAAAGGCGATAATTTTGCCATCGGCTTGATGGAGAACTACACCTTCTGCGAGGCTGGCAATTACAGAACGATAACGTTCTTGACTGGATTGCAGTTCTTGTTCTACTCGTTTTAAAGCTGTGATATTCCTGATTACGCCGACTCGGACTCGTTTCTTTTTGTTCTTGATCACCGACTCCGTGAGCATTCCATAAAAGACTTGACAATAAGGCATTTCGATAGTTATCTCAATTTCAGTGTCACAAGTTGTGCCTTGGCAAGGATCGATTTTCATTCGTTCCGTTATTTGCGGGATTCCCAAAATATCTATGGAAGAATTTGTAATATTTTTTAACTGAATTCCAAGCAATTCACGCAAAGAATCATTGATAAATAATAATTTTCCGTCCATTTCGGCGATGTAGATGCTGTCTTTGACACTCTGCATTGCTTGGGTGAGCAGACTAATTTCATCATCAACTTGTTTTCGCTCGATCGCTTTGTCAACGGTGGCGGGTAAAACTTTGAGATAGTTACGATCAGGATCTTTGATTAAATAGTCATAGGCTCCTTCGAGCATTAACCTTGCGGCGATTTCTTCATCACCACTACCTGTGGAGATAATGAAGGGACAACTTTGATCTTTTAAAATTGGAAATAATTCGCCAGAGACTCCATCGCCGAGGTTGTAATCGAGAATTGCGATTTCAAAGGTTTGGGTGTGGAGAATTTTTTGAGCTTCGGTAAGTGAGCTAGCGATCGTGTAGTCGTAGGGAAGTTCTAGCTTTTTGACCATGCGATTAAAG
>DCSN01000206.1 GCA_002325645.1 Pseudanabaena sp. UBA1465 | reverse complement strand
CTTCCCACTCACATTAGTTAAACATAAATCTATGGAATGGCATATTACCGATGCACAAAGTTTAGCAATCATCGATCAAGAAATTGGTGAACATTCTTTCTCTCCATCTGAATACGAAATTGTGCGCCAAGTAATTTATGCAACCGCAGATTTTGAATATAAACATCTAGTCAGATTTTCGGAGTCGGCTCTACAGGCTGGAGCCACAGCTTTGGCTACTCGCACTACCATTGTCGTAGATGTCCCTACTGTGCAAGCAGCTATCTTCCCAAAAATCTGTGACACTTTTGCGAATCCTATCTATTGTGGTGTTGACGCGATCACTCGCCCACAAAAGGGTAAAACTCAGGCTGCTTGGGGCATTGAAACCTTAGCAAAGCGCTATCCCGAAGCAATATTTGTGATTGGTGAGTCACAACCTGCCCTAGTAACATTGGTTGATTTAATTGAGCTTGAAGATGTTAAGCCTGCCTTGGTGATCGGTGTGCCTGCGGGATTTATCGATACTGATGTGATTAAGTCCCGTTTGAGTGATTCGCAAATCCCCCATATTCGGGTTGATGGGCGCAAGGGCAATGCGATCGCGGCAGCAGCTATATTTAATGCCCTTGTGAACTTGTCATGGCAAGCCTATGGAACTAAGTAGATGCAAAACCAAAAGAAATTTTTTGAAAGTGTTGCTTCGCAACACTTTCAAAAAATTTCTTTTGGTTCGTTTGATCGGTAATCAGAGTAAGACAGCGCTTTGCGCTGTAAAGTAAAATTCAACGTGTTAGGACTTACGAGGATTTTAGAGAGCGATGAACTTTAGCCTGAAACTAAGTCTAAGTTTAGGTCGCATTTGGGCGATCGCCACCAATGTTTTTCGCGAAACCGTGCGCGAGCAGGTGCTTTATCTCTCTTTGCTATATACCTTGATTGTGGTATCAGCCATGTTGATGTTGCCAGAGTTTTCCTATGACTCCTCCGCAAAAATGATTGTGGATACTGGTATCGCGGCGATCGAGGTGGTGAGTTTAATTGTGGCGGTGTTGGTTGGCACAAATTTGATCAATAAAGAAATCGATAAGCGCACGATTTTTATTTTGATTGCTAAGCCCATGCACCGTTCCGAGTTTGTACTCGGTAAGCATCTGGGCTTGTCGGCGGTAGTTGGGGCGCTCGTATCAATTATGAGCCTAATTTTTATTATCTTGATGACAATTAAGCAAATTCCCATTCCGATTGCCGCCGTTCTGACCGCCAACTTTTTTATCTTTTGGCAAATTATGCTTGTAGGGGCGATCGCGATTTTTTTTGGAACTTTTACAGGTTCATTAATTGCCTCATTACTAACCCTTGCCACCTATATAATCGGTAATTTTAGTCGTGATTTATTATTACTAGGCGAGATTTCTAAAAATCCTAGTTTGCAAGCAGTAACCCGCACTTTATATATGATCTTGCCCGATTTGTCGCGGGCTAATCTCAAAAACGAAGCAGTTTATAATATTCTGCCGAGCTTAGTCGATATGTTTAGTAATGGTGTTTATATCCTGAGTTATGCGCTATTAGTTTTAGCGATCGCAATTCTCATATTTGCCCGCCGTCAGTTTTGACCTCAAATTTTAATTAAATTTTAATTAAAAAAGCCTCGCGAAGCGAGGCTTTTTTAATTGGAGTGCAAAGCGCTATAAACTAGACGATGGGTAATTTATCAGCAATCAAAAAGCTATAGATTCCTGCATCCTGAGTCAATACTGGTATATGAGAAAGCTACTAAAGGGTTTACATAAGTTTCAATCATCCTATTTCCCTGCTAACCAAGAAATTTTTGAACAACTCGCCGAAGGACAGAAACCTCGCGTATTATTCATCACTTGCTCCGATTCGCGAATTGTGCCGCATTTAATTACCCAGTCGGGTGTCGGTGAGCTATTTGTAATTCGCAATGCAGGAAACTTAGTACCGCCCTTTGGTGCTGCTAATGGTGGCGAAGGTGCAGCGATCGAATATGCGATCCATGCCCTCGGCATTGAGCAGGTAATTATTTGCGGACATTCCAATTGTGGCGCGATGAAGGGCTTACTCAAGCTCGAAAAACTCAGAACTGAGATGCCTCTGGTCTATGAATGGTTGCAACACGCTGAATCAACCCGTCGCCTGATTCAAGAGAACTACGCCGACATGAAGGGCGAAGAACTAATGGCAATTACGGTGGCGGAGAACGTCGTTACACAGATCGAGAATCTGAAAACCTATCCCGTCATTCGCTCGAAATTGCATCAAAACAAGATGTCGATCTACGGCTGGATTTATGACATTGAGTCAGGTGAGGTACTTGCCTATAATCCTGAAACCGATGATTTTGAAGTTCCCCAAACTATTTTAGCCAATGCCACTAGCGCCGCTAATGATCATTTTGTACATACCGATGCGCCCCCAATTCCATCGGCATATCAAACCATTGCGCCACAGGTGCAAGCTCAAAATGTCGGCGACTTGCCATCATGGATATCTCCCGAACAAGCCGATCGCATCTATCGCGGTTCGGCTAAATAAAAACTTTCTCAATATCCTAAATAATAGATACCCCTATGAATGATTCTCTTCTCTCTCCAGTCAAACTCGGTCGCTATACATTGCCCAATCGGATTGTGATGGCTCCCTTAACCCGCAATCGGGCGGCGGCTGGTAATGTTCCTACCCCATTGATTGCTTTGCATTATGAGCAAAGAGCTTCAGCAGGATTATTAATTACGGAAGCAACACAGGTTTGTCCCGAAGGTTTAGGCTATCCCAACACCCCTGGAATTTATTCTGCTGAACAGGTTGCGGGTTGGAAACTGGTTACAGATGCAGTTCACGCCAAGGGCGGCAAAATATTTTTGCAACTTTGGCACGTTGGCAGAATCTCCCATCCAGATTTACAACCCGATGGTAAATTGCCCGTTGCGCCATCAGCGATCGCGCCCGAAGGTGAAGCCGCAACCTATACAGGGATGAAACCCTATGTCACGCCTCGCGCCTTGGAACTAGAAGAAATCCCTCAAATCATTGAACAATATCGCATTGGCGCAAAAAATGCCCTCGAAGCTGGCTTTGATGGTGTCGAAATTCACAGCGCTAATGGCTATCTACTCGATCAATTTTTGCAAGATAATTCCAATCATCGCACCGATAGCTATGGCGGCTCCGTAGAAAATCGCGCTCGTCTATTATTGGAAGTAACCGCAGCCGTTGTGGATGTATGGGGTGGCGATCGCGTAGGGGTGAGACTCTCTCCTAGTGGCACATTCAACAGTATGTATGATTCCAATCGGGCGGCAATCTTTGGCTATGCGGTGAAAGAACTGAATCGCTTTAAACTTGCTTATTTGCATTTGGTTGCCCCTAGAGTCGAAGGATTCGGCTGTGCCGAAGATCAGCCCGATCTTGGTGCAGATTTCTTCCGCCCAATTTACAATGGCACGATTATTACTGCGGGTGGTTATAGCTTGGAGACTGGTAATCAGGCGATCGCCTCAGGTGCTGCCGATCTGGTTGCCTTTGGTCGTCTCTACATCGCTAATCCTGACCTAGTAGAACGTTTTGCGGCAAATGCACCATTAAATAAGCCCGATCGCAACACCTTCTACGGTGGAGATGAAAAGGGTTACACCGACTATCCCACTTGGCAAGCCTAATTTCATCCATAAACAAGGGGCTTAAGCCCCTTGTTTATGGATGCACCAGCCATGCTCTTTGAATCGGATGCGCGATCGCTTGCACTAGGGGCGAAAGTTTAGCAATATCCTGCAAGCCTTGCTCTGTTTGAATATTGATACCTTGACGGTAAATACTATAGCCTTTTGTGCGAGATACGCGAATCCCACAATAGTATTTAGGCTCTAGTCCTTGTGCTTGCAATTTTGCGTACCAAATATCGAGTTGTTCCTGTTGCTGAATATCATCAAAATGGGAAATCTCAGTAGCATGAAATAAATCGCGATCTAGAAACCTGCGACACAAATCCGCGAGAATCACATCCTCACTATCGCGCCATCGATGAATGTGATAGGCAAAGACAATATCATCGGAGGCAAGATATTCTTCACAAGTTAGGGTTTGTGGATCTTGCGTTAGCCAAGCCGTAATCGTGCGATCGGCAAAGATTTGATCAGTCAAGATTAATTTTTTAGCCCTACTAAAAATCTGTTCTAATCCAAACCTTGCGGCTAAATTTTTCGCATGATTATAAACCTGTAAATACATAAAGTAGCGCACTGTTAAATAATGCTCGATCGCGACGATTCCCTTACGTCCAATCACTAAATTTTGAGAAATAGGATCAAACCTGAGCGCTAATAAAATGCGATCCAGATCTAGCTGTCCATATTTTGCCCCCGTAAAATAACTATCGCGTTCCAAATAATCAAGGCGATCGCAATCAATTTGACTAGAAATTAATTGATAAACAAAAGGCAATGAATATTTTTTCGTGAATACTTTTTCTAAATCATTAATTAAATTTGGCGAAAAACTATTGAGAACATCCGCAATTTTACCGAACTTTAATAATCGCAAAGTCCAGATTTCATGATTGCTGCCAAAAATTTCTTCGGAAGCATGGCTATAGGCTCCATGCCCCAGATCATGCAATAAAGCCGCCACTAAAACTACTGTGCGATGAGTTTCTAGATAGGGATATTTAGTAGCGATCGCCTGAAAAGCACGACGGGTTAAGGACATTACGCCCAGAGAATGCGTAAACCTTGAACCCTCGGCTCCATGAAACGTAAAGTAAGCAATATCCAGTTGATGAATTCGCCTTAATCGCTGAAACTCAGGTGTATCAATTAGTTGAATTAATAACGCCTCAGCGCGATCGCAACCATCAAGAGTAATTGCGCCATGAATTGGGTCATGATAAGTGCGAGACTTGCCTAAAGGCAGAGAATTCATATATAGCCCATTGATTAAAGTAGTCCAGAGAAACTTTTAAAAGTTTCTCTGGATTTTAGCTGTAATTCGAGACAGACTGTGATACAAATCACATCATCTTAATTACAGCTATCATAAGTTAATAGTTGGACACAAGCTTTCTGACTATATTTATAAGAATATTTATAGAAATAAAAGTCGAGCGCAAATCTGAATCACTGTTCAATGGGCTGAACAGTCTCAGTAGACATATAGCAATCCTAAATGGTTTGTGGAAGCGCACCCCGAAGGCGTGGGCTTCCACAAACCAGAAATCTGCAAATGATTTAGAAATGCTATAGATAAAAACAGATAGTTGCTACTTAAAGCTTATTTATACAGGCCTAGTTAGTATGCAAGGCATCACAAATTATAGTGGTTTTGTTTCTATTGCACAGTTAACGGATCTTCATCTGTTTGCAGATATAGAACGTTCTTTGGTAGGGATTAAAACTGAATTTTCTTTTCAAGAAGTATTAAGTCAGGTCAAAAGAACTTTGCCTCAAATTGACTTAATGCTTTTAACAGGAGACTTAACGCAGGATTGTAGTGTTGATTCCTATGAGCGATTGGCTAAATCGCTAAATGACTTTAGAATTCATTCCTATTGCTTAGCGGGTAATCATGACGATTTACCACTCATGAAAGTCTATCTACCCAGTAACTATGTGCATCTCAGCCGATCGCTAGATGTTGGCAAATGGAGAATTTTGTTACTTAATTCTGCTGTTGAAGGGGCAGTGCATGGCTATTTGTCAGGTGCAGAATTATCATATTTAGAAAATAACTTGAATGCTTATCCCGATCGCCCAACTTTAATTGCCTTTCACCATCCTGCTGTAACCCTTGGTTCGCAGTGGATTGATCATATTTGTCTAGAAAATCAGGATGAATTTTGGGAAATCTGCGATCGGCATCCTCAAATAGAAGTTGTCCTGAATGGTCATGCTCATCAGGAATTTGATCAAATCTATGAAACACCTCATAACTCAGTGCGCTGTCTAGTCGCACCTTCCACCTGTGTTCAGTTTCAGCCTAAAAATCATAAGTTCCAAATCGATAGTCAATCTGCGGGTTTCCGTCATTTACGTCTTTATCCTAATGGCACAATGGAAACAGAAGTCCACCGTCTCAAAGTTGGCAGTTTTCAACCCGATCTAGCAGCAGTAGGATATTAGCCGCAAAGCGCTGTATGATAAGAGATTGGTTCTGTAGAGCCAATCTCTTATCATATTTTAGAGAAAATGCAACCGCAAATTCAGCCGCAAATTATTGTCATCAAAATCGGTACATCTAGCCTGAGTCACCCCGAATCAGGAGATTTACAGTTAGCAACGATCGCCAAATTAGTAGAAGCGATCGTCCATCTACGACGCGAAGGACACAGTGTGGTTGTAGTTTCCTCTGGCGCGGTGGGTATTGGCTGCGGGCGATTAGGACTAAAGCAACGTCCCCGCAAAATCTCTAAGAAGCAAGCCGTTGCAGCCGTAGGACAAGGACGCTTAATGCGGATTTATGACGACTTTTTTGGCTCACTGCAACAACCCGTCGCGCAAGTTCTCTTAACCCGCGCCAACCTAATCCAACGTCAGCATTATATGAATGTTCATGCGACTTTCCATGAGTTATTGGAATTGGGAGTCGTGCCAATTGTGAATGAGAATGACACAGTAGCGGTCGAAGAATTGAAATTTGGTGATAATGATACATTATCGGCTCTAGTCGCCAGTTTAATTGAGGCGGATTGGTTATTCCTTTTAACCGATGTCGATCGCCTCTATTCCGACGATCCGCGTCAAAATCCCGATGCTCAGCCCATTGAGTTTGTGGAATATGCCGAACTTCCCCAACTCCGCCAGGCGATCGGCGAGAAACAGGCACTAGGCGCTCAAGGTGGCGGTACGCAATGGGGAACAGGCGGCATGACCACAAAATTAGATGCAGCGAGAATTGCTTCGGCGGCAGGGGTTCGCACAGTAATTACGCGAGGCTCTTTTCCCGATCGCATCGCGGCAATTCTCAATGGAGAGAATTTTGGCACACAATTTGCGGCTCAGCCCAAAACAGTTAATGCACGGAAGCGCTGGATTGCCTATGGCATGGTTCCTGTCGGCAAGCTTTTTTTAGATGATGGAGCCGTCAATGCAGTTATTCGCAAAGGTAAATCGCTGTTACCTGCGGGAATTATTCAAGTGGAAGGTAAATTTGAAGCCAATGAATCCGTAAGCCTATGCGATCGCGAGGGCATAGAAATCGCTAGGGGTATTTCCAATTACAGTAGCAGTGATATTTTGCGTATTCTCGGTTCTCAATCAGAAGACATTCCTAAACTATTAGGCTTTGACGGTGAAGAAACCGTAATTCATCGAGATAACTTGGTTAGTTTATAAAAGAAGGTTGGCGCAAAGCGCTGACCTTCTTTTATAAACTACAGCAATTTCCGATCAAAAGAACCACAAGAAAATGTTTAAAAGTGTTGCTTCGCAACACTTTTAAACATTTTCTTGGTTTGGTTTTGAGCGCAAAGCGCTGTAAATTTGTTCAGTATAAACTCTCAAGAATGTGTCATCAAAGCTAATATTTTATGTGGCGCAGCTTTGCCGCACCACATAAAATAATCTATCGAAAATCTATGACAGTTGAATTTCCTACATTTACACAAACATTATTAGCGGCAAAAAAGGCTAAAGGCTTAAGTTTTACTGACCTTGAAAAACTACTAGGACATGATGAAGTTTGGATTGCTTCGCTCTTTTATGGTCAAAATAGTACCTCCGTTGAAGAAGCGCAAAAGATTGCTGAAGCACTAGGACTAGGTGAAGAGATTGTTACAGCCTTGAGTTCTTATCCTAGCAAAGGTCTAGGACTAGCCGTTCCCACCGATCCGCTCATTTACCGCTTTTATGAAATCATGCAGGTGTATGGATATCCAATCAAGGAAATTATCCATGAGAAGTTTGGTGATGGAATTATGAGTGCGATCGATTTCACTCTCGATATCGAGAAGGTGGAAGATCCTAAGGGCGATCGCGTCAAAGTAACCATGAATGGTAAATTTTTGCCTTATAAAAAATGGTAAAGCCCAAATCCCTGTACCATCCGCTACGCGGGTGACACAGCCCATAAAAGAGGCGTGTAAAGCACGCCTCTTTTATGACATTAATTGCATTAACTCAATCGGCAACCCATCAGGATCTGCAATAAAAGCCACTTGATAAGTGCGATCGCCAATCATTTGTTCTCTAGGTGGCAAAAGTAATCTGACCTTCCCTAATTTGCTGACTAAATCTTGTAACAAAGATTCGAGATTCTCTACATGAAAGGAAAGATGATAGTAACCCACATAATGCTCATCACCAAAGGGATTAGAAATATGTTTAGGTTCAGGAACCTGCATTAGCTCCAAATTAGTCTCCGCGCCACGCATCCAGCAAGCAAGGGTAATTCCTGCCGTAAATCTTTCGATTACTTCAAAACCTAGCGCTTCATAAAAGGCGATCGCTGCAAAAATATCCGCAGTCTTAATTGAAGTGTGATGATATTTCATGTTTCTATTAAAACTCAAAAAACAAAAAGTGCCACTTTTTATTTTTTGAATACAGAATCAATGGTGACACACCAAACAAAGTGAGGCAGGGACAGCATTCGCTTCCATCGCCAAGGCTCTTGATAGAGACGATATAACCACTCCAAATTATTCTTACCAAAAAATTCAGGGGCGCGGGTTTTCAATCCTGACCAAATATCAAAACTACCGCCCACACCGATCCACACTGCATTTGGACATAAGTAACGATATTTTTGAATCCATAACTCTTGGCGTGGCACTCCCAAACCAACAAGAATTAAATCAGGTTGAGAACTTTGCAACTGTTCAATAATCTGCTGCTCGATCACATGATCAAAATAGCCATGATGCGTCCCTGCGATCGCTATATCTGACCATTGCTGTTGCCAATCTGCTGCCACCGTATTAACAACATTAGGCGCACCACCAATCAAAAAGATCCGCCATTGTTTTTCGGCAGCGATCGCGACGATCTGCTCAGATAGCTCAATGCCCGGACATCGCTCAATTTTTTCACCTTGCGATCGCAGATACAGCACAATCCCCGAACCATCAGGAACAACTAATTCCGCCTGCTTAATTACGTTTGCCAAAGCAGGATTTTTGCGGGCTTGCATGGTCATTTCCGCATTAATTGTCACCACATGGGTTCCCTGACGATCTTGCAATCTTTGAGCAAGCCAATCACGGTAACTTTCATGAATATGTACGGGCAGACCAAGCACATTAAACTGACGCAAAACAAATATCTCCAAATAGTGCTGAGTCATCAATTTATCAATTTATTTACCATAAATTAGTGGCGCGAAGCGCCACTAATTTATGGTGTCGTTGTCACCGTCAAAACTTGCGGTGGTGTCGCATCCGCAGGATAGAGAAAATCAAACTGGACTACACGGCGATCGCTTGGGGGCATCGTTAAAGTAACCAGAGATTTACCGCGTTCACCACGCTTCATCATTAGATGCACATAACGAGTTTGCGCTAAACCCTTATCATCCCGAAATTTGACGCGCACCGAACCGCGAAAGAAAACATCATCGGGTAATGGTTCAAAAAATTGCAACCCACCGACAGGCTTATCGTATTTGATCGGATTTTGGAACGATAGAACCACGGTTTGAGTTTCGTTCGTGGGATTGTGCAAAGGCATCGTCAGATTATACTGCACGCCGTAATTACCATGAGCAGAATAAGCCGTATCGGGATAACGCACTTTTAGCGGCGCAGTTTGCACTTGTCCTGTTCCCATCGTGCCGTATTGTAAGAGACTTAGCCCATAGGAATAGGATTCGCCACGTTTAGGAATTGCTAAATCATTACGATCTTTATCGGTTAAGTTCCCAAACCATTGAGAACCCATCTGCACACCAGCGACACGGCTATATTCAAAGGCTCCTTCCGTTAAATCTGGAGGAGTTGGTACAACATCGCGAGGCTTGGCTAATTCTCCATTCTTAAGAATATTTTCCCATTCCGCCAGATTGGGAGCGCGTTCCGTTCCATCAGAATTCAGTCTGGCATAGAGCGCTAAAGTTGCGACATAAACCTTGCCATCACTGCGTAAACGCGATAAACCCGATCGCCCATTTAAGGGTGGATCTAATTCCTTAACGGGAATTGGCACATTCATTAACATGCGGCTTTGTTTCGGTGGAATCACAATCTGAGCAGGAAAAATATCCTGACGACGACCGCGCAAAATATCCAGCATGGCGCGATCGCCAGGTCCGCGATAGGTTGCACCATCGTTATTCAGAGAATAATTTGGGGCTTCATAAAATGGCGCATCGGGCTGACTAAGATAGCTGGCTCCTTGCAACACATCAATGGTTACAGGTTTATCCGTGGGATTATAGGCGATCGCGCCGATATACAGAGTTCTTAAATCCGTTGGTGGTGGCGCTTTAGAAATATGGTGGGTAAATACATCAAAGCGTCCCTCAAAGGGAAAGTTTAAATGGGCTTGAGGATACGCCATGCCTGTCGATGGAAAAGCCGATAACAAAATTCCTTCTGTTTGCACAATTTCAGGACTATTGCTATTTAGCATCGGTACTTGGTCAAGCTTGCCCATCAGTGGGCGCATTTCTTGCCGTTCCAAAACAATTTTGCGTTGATTAGAAGCTTGAGAAATTTTATTGTTTGGATTGGGATCTGCATCGGGAGCCGCAAATACATTTGTGGTGGGCAGAACTGCGGCTGTAGTTAGTAAAGATAGAAGAAAAGTTTTTAACATTTTTTAACATTTTCTAACATAAGAAATTTTCAATTTTTTTGCTCGAAAGAAAAGCCGCGCTTTGCGCGGCTTTTCTTTTCCAGATGATTTTACAATGCAGCTTCTTTCTTGAGATTATCGTGATCGCTAATCTTGGTACTCGGTGTCTGAAGCGCGAAATAGAGCTTATTCAAGGCACTGAGATAGGCTCTCGCCGAAGCGACAATGACATCGGTATTAGCAGAATGTCCAGAAAGTGTACCCGCATCAGGATGTTTGAGACGAATAGTGACTTCACCGAGGGCATCAATACCTGCGGTGACAGACTGGACTGAGTACTCAATCAATTGATTAGGAACATTTACAATCCGATTGATCGCTTTGTATATTGCATCAACGGGCCCTGTTCCTACAGAAGCATCGGTGATTTCTTGACCATCGGGCATCACCACAGTGACTGTAGCCGTCGGAAGGGCGCGATCGCCACAGCTTACTTGCACATGATCGAGCTTGAAGGCTTCAGGGGCATGACGGATTTCGTCGTTTACAATTGCCTCTAGGTCGCGATCGCTAATTTCGCGCTTCTTATCAGCAAGTTCCTTAAAGCGCACAAAAGCAGCATTAAGTTCCTGTTCGGAAAGCTCAAAGCCAAGTTCTTTTAAGCGCGAACTCAAGGCATTACGTCCTGAGAGCTTACCAAGCACAATCAAGTTATCGGTTAAGCCGATCGATTGAGCATCCATGATTTCGTAGGTGAGGCGATTCTTTAATACGCCATCTTGATGAATGCCCGACTCATGGGCAAAAGCATTTGCACCAACGATCGCCTTATTGGGCTGCACCAACATTCCTGTGAGATTGGACACAAGGCGCGAAGTCTTGTAAATCTGTTTGGTATCAATATTGCAAAGGGGCGCAGTCGATTCCGCAGGACGACCGAGGAAAGTATTGAAATAGGAGCGACGGACATGTAGAGCCATCACCAATTCTTCGAGGGCGGCATTTCCTGCGCGTTCACCAATCCCATTAATCGTGCATTCCATTTGACGCGCACCATTTTTGGCAGCCTCAAGGAAGTTTGCCACCGCCAAACCAAGATCATTATGACCATGTACGGAAATGATCGCTTGATCAATATTTGGCACATTATCCTTAATGCCCTTAATCAAAGCCCCAAATTCCGATGGGGTCAAATAGCCCACGGTGTCGGGGATATTGACCGTCGATGCCCCTGCGGCGATCGCGGCTTCTAAAACTTGATAGAGAAACTCAGGATCGGAGCGACCTGCATCTTCAGGAGAAAACTCGACATCAGCAACTTTAGATCTTGCATAGGCGACCATGTCTGGCACGATCGCTAAAACTTCAGCGCGAGTTTTGCGGAGCTTATATTCCAAATGAATATCCGAAGTGGCAAGAAAAGTATGAATTCTTCCTCTTGCCGCAGGTTTAACGGCTTCGGCCGCCGCATCAATATCTGAGCGAGTCGCACGCGCTAAACCGCAAATTGTTGGACCAGTCTCAGTGCCAACTAACTTGGCAATACCCTGAACCGCATGAAAATCGCCTTTACTCGCAAAGGGAAACCCCGCCTCAATGATGTCTACACCAAGTCGAGCCAGTTGCTGAGCGATTAGCAGTTTCTGCTCCACATTTAGGGTTGCGCCAGGGGACTGTTCGCCATCGCGCAATGTGGTATCAAAAAAGATAATGCGATCGTGAGCAACGTTAGACTCTGATGGTGTTACTGGTGTAGACATAATGCGTTAATTCATGAATGGTTAATACGAAAACATAAAGATAAAATACCGAACTTATTATGTTTTTGTGATGTGATTACAGGAAAACAATAAATTCAGGTACTTTCAATCTTAGCCCCTTTCCTTATAATTTAGATCACAAAAAAGGGCGCTTCGCGCCCTTTTTTTGTTAATAACCTAGACTTTCGTTAGGTTTATTTTTAGGAAGCTCTGAGACAGTTGCAGGGAGATCATGCTTAGGACGCAGTGGAGCCGCATGCAAAAAAATCGATTGCTCAGGACGCTCTCGGACTAGTTCCCTTGGATTCTTTTGTACCGATCGCAACATATCGTTATCAAACGATCCTTCCGCAGTGGTCAACTGTCGCTCTTGGCGTTTCAATTGTTCTAGTTTCTTGTATTGCTGGTTCCACTGCTCTTGGGCATAGACAGTCCAGCCATAAATCGCAAACACTGACAGCGTTAGCAACACAGTTACGACGATGGACAGCTTCTGCGTTGACATCAATACACGCAACCATAGAGGCAGTGGGAAAGAGTTGGCGCGAGGAAGACGCTTGACGTTCTTGTTAGGTAATGATTTGCGACCCGCAGGCAAGCGCTTACTCTTGCGATCAATGGGTTGGGGCGATCGCTGTGGTTCAGGCATTCTTGCTCTGATGGCTGTCATTTTTTTAACTCTTCTTTCACTCAAGATCCACCACTGCTACTTGTATCACCTTCGTGACTAAATTACCAAGTGTTTTTTAAATTTATAACCCTAAAATTATAGTGTTCATTGATTTTTTGGCAACAATAATTTGACTGTAATTTGATCCCCTTCTTGCAAGCCTAGCTCTTCGGTGAGTCCAGCCCTTACCTCGATTACATTATCGGCAACTACACCACCCGCAGGATAAGTTGGACAGGGATTGCTTTTACAGGTCGTAGCATTACGGGCGATCGCTTTCACCTCACCATTAAGCAAGAAAATAATATCGAGGGGGGAAGGTGTATTCTTCATCCAAAAAGCAACGGGACGGGCGGGAGTAAAGGGAAACAACATACCGCGATCATCCGCTAGGGGTGGGCGAAACATTAAACCCTTTTCTTGCTGACCAGGAGTCTCCGCCACCTCTAGCTGAATCTCACGACCAGCGATCATCGCAGTGGCAGTAATCGGCAAATATTGTCCTAGTGCTTCGACTGGTTGAGGTTTGGTTTGGGGCGATCGCGTTGGAGCTTTCTCTACAGGAACCAATGGCGATGATTTAGTCATATCAGGGATCACAGGGGCATCAGTACAGCCCATTAAGCACAAGCTAAGACTAAGAGTACATAGTTGTATAAAAAGTATTTGGAGCGAACTAGGATTAGGTGTGTCACAATTTCTAAAAGTATCGCCAGTCATATTGCCAGTCATCCTATGTCTTCTCCTCTACATATCGCATTTATCTGGCACCAACATCAACCTCTTTACAAAAGCGCGATCGCGGGTAAGTATCACTTGCCTTGGGTGAGACTGCATGGCGTAAAAGATTATTTGGATCTTGCGGTGATGTTGTCAAGATATCCCAAGCTCCATCAAACCATTAATCTTGTGCCATCGCTGATTCTCCAATTGCAAGATTATGTAGAGGGCAAAGCTTTTGATCCTTACTTAGCGCTGACATTAACACCCGTTGACACTTTAACGCGATCGCAAAAGCATTTCATCGTCGAGCATTTCTTTGATGCCAATCACCAAAACATGATTGAGCCATACTCCCGCTACGCCGATCTACTTGCTCAGCGCCAAGCCTACGGGATTGAATGGTGTATAGATAGCTGGCAAGCCCCTGATTTTAGTGATTTACTGGCTTGGCATAACTTGGCATGGATTGATCCCCTGTTTCGCGACGCTGATCCTGAAATCGCAGAATGGTACGAGCGGGGCAAGGATTTCACCCTCGCCGATCGCCAAAGGATCTATAGCAAACAGCGTGAAATTATTAGCCGCATCATGCCCCAACATCGGCAAATGCAAAAACATGGGCAACTAGAAATTACAACTACTCCCTACTATCATCCGATTATGCCCCTATTGGCAGATACGCAAGCAGGTAGAATCGCCGTATCGCAAATGCATCTACCTAATACTCGCTTTCGATGGGAACCAGACATAAACTTACATCTCGAAAAAGCCAAAGAGCTCTATCGTCAACATTTTGGCTGCGATCCCAAGGGGATATGGCCATCGGAACAATCAGTTAGTCCTGCCATCTTGCCCCATGTCTCTAAACAGGGCTTTTCGTGGTTATGCTCTGATGAGGGAGTATTAGGCTGGAGTCTTGGACATTACTTCCGTCGGGACGAGAGGGGATCAATCAATGCACCCCATTTACTTTATCAACCCTATCGCCTTGAAACTGTCCACGGCGACTTAGCAATTATTTTTCGCGATCGCCTCCTCTCCGACCTGATTGGCTTTAGCTATGGCGCACTCCTGCCCCAAGCCGCCAGTGACGACCTCTGCGATCGTTTGATGACGATTCAAAAACAACAAAATGAATATCTTGCCGAGCATCCCGACAGTCAACCTTGGTTAGTCACGATCGCCCTTGATGGTGAAAACTGTTGGGAATTTTATCCCCAAGATGGCAACCCATTTTTACAAACCCTCTATCAAAATCTTTCGGAAAATACCAATCTTAAACTCGTTACTCCCTCTGAATATCTCGCCAAATTCCCGCCCATCGAAAAAATCCCCCCTCACCAATTACATAGCGGCTCATGGATTGAATCCAGCTTTACCACATGGATTGGCGATCCCGTCAAAAATCGTGCTTGGGAATTGCTCGCTGAAGCCAGACAGGTTCTAGCTTTACACCCCGAAGCCACCCCTGAAAATAATCCCGAAGCATGGGATAGCCTCATGGCAGCCGAAGGATCGGACTGGTTTTGGTGGTTTGGTGAAGGACATAGCTCTAATGACGATGCCATGTTCGATCGCCTATTTCGTGAACATTTACAGGTAATTTATCGCGCCCTTAACGAACCAGTCCCCCATGCCTTACTCTATCCCCTTGAACCCCATGATGTTCAGACCAGCGATCGGCCAACCAGCCTAATTCATCCAATCATTAACGGTAGATTTGAAAACGATGATTGGCAAGGTGCAGGTAAAATAGAGATTAGCCGAGCAAGGGGTGCAATGCATCAAAATGTACCCGTCAAAGTTCTATGGTATGGATATGATCATTTTTATTGCTACTTGCGCCTAGAATTTAGTAATCTAGAGAGCATTGCACAAAGTAAACTACATCTGTTGTGGTTTTATCCTAGTCGGATTCATCCCAACAGCCCTGTCAAACTTTTTGATATGCCTGATATATCACCGCTAAATTATTTATTTCGCCACCATCTGGCGATAGATTTTGCGAATAAATCAGTACAACTTCAAGAATCATCAGAAAACTTTCAGTGGGAAACCATAACAACTCATACCCAAATAGGTCTAGAGCAATGCCTAGAAATTGCTGTACCTTGGAGTGATTTGGCAGTTAAGCCACAGTCTGTTGCACGACTAGTGATTATGCTGAGCCAAAAAGATCATTTTCAGATATCCTTACCTGAGTATACGATTATTCCCATTGAAGTACCTTAGTGTTGCGTTATTAAAGAGATAACAGTGGAAAAGCTAGAAAAAACCAGCATTGAGTCGATTGTCGAACAAGCTTTACAAGATCGATACCTAACTCCAGCGATGGAAGCCGAAGTGGGGCGGATCTGTGATAGCGCCTTTGAACTCTCGGTAGAAGAATATATGGCGCTCGATCGCCTGATGGGTGCTTTACTAACGGGGGAAGTAGTTGCTGTCCCTCGCAAGCAATTTATTAACGTGATGGAAGAGTTGGTACTCAGTGAAGCTGTAGCCAGAGTTGCCGAGATTGAAGCCAATAGTAATAAAGTATTGGATTTGGGGGATATTGCTGCCTATGCGCTCAATCGCCTCCCGCCCTTATATGCCACCACTGAACAAGGGGCAAATTATCAGAGAGACAGAGCCTTAGCTGATTTACAGCATCTAATTGCCCAACAGGTTAAAGAAGCGATCGATCGCAATCTAGACCGTCCCGAATTTTTCCCCGATCGCTCCAGTTTTGGATCAATCAACAAAGATTCTGTGCTTTCGCAGCTTAGCAACTTACTTCAAGCCTATGCGCCCGACTTTGAAGAAAAGGTATAGATATCCGTAAATCCATAAACTCAAAAGAGCTTAAAAAACTTTAGGGTTTATTTTTAGCAAACATAAAATACAAATGAAAACCTTAAAGTTTTTGCTGCTCAACCTATGGATTGTTTGTGCAGCCCAATTGGGTTTGTTATCTTTAAAAACAAATCAAGTAATTGCTGCCGAGAAAATTACACTTAAGTATGGGATTTTTTCTGAAGTTATAACCACTAATCAATTAGAAGAATTTGTTCTTACAGGTAATTTAGAGACACCTTTAGGAGATTTCTTAAAACAAAATACCTCTCTTAATCTTGTACTTCAGAGATCTCTCAAACAGGAAATCCCTGTAAACATCACAGTTTTAGATAAGTATCTCAACAGTATAATTGGGGATTTTTTCCTAGACCGTATTGGTCAAGTTATTCAGATGCCTGCGGGTGATGCCCATAGAAAAGCCATTCGGTCGGCAATAATTTTGTCTTCTCAAGATAATCATTTATCTATGCTCGAAGTGATTAAAAATTATCCCGACGAACAAGTTGTTGTTGATGGCGAGAATTTAGAAAAGCTAAAAGATGATGTTAGTAACTTTATAAAATTTACGCAGTCTTTATTCACGGAGAAAAAATAGCATTGGTGTAAAGCGCTGTAATTTCCAAGACCTAAAAAGATATGAAGTCTTTGCTCTTTTGAATAAAAATGACAGATATTAACATTGCAAATATTGCAATTAATGATATCAGCCAGTGTTTCTTGATATCGACTTTGAACATATGACCAAAATCGCGATGATAGCCTTGAATCGTTCCCTCAGCTTCACCTAAAGCACCTTCATAATCAGTTTTCCATTTGCCATAATCTTTTTGCCAAGTTTGAATTTGATCCTGATAGTTTTTAGTCTTTTGCTTATAGTCTTCAAGGTCGCGTGGATCGTCAGGTAGTTCGCCTGGTTCTTTAGGTTTAGCAGGCTCAGCGATATCAACTGCTGGTCTGTATTTAGATTTAATGCCGGGGAAATTACATTGCTTAAAAAGTGGTTGTCCCAAACAGCTACAGTCCTTTTTTTTCTTTTCTACGGAAAGATTTTTGCGTTCAGTTTCTGGTAGCTGCCAACAAACATCGTTGGCAACATCTGTACCCAAATCTGTAACGGTAACTAGCGCCTCAAATGGCCATTTGGTAAGACTGACATTATTTGCCATTTGTCCTGGTGTACCAAAAGTACTAATCGGCAAAACCCCTCCTCCAAATATGATCTGAGGAATTATAAAAATAATGGTCAGCAAAGGAGCAACATTTTGGTTGGGAGATATTGATGACACCAATAAACCCATCACCATACCTGCGATCGCCGCCAAAACGAGAGTAATATACGTCTCAACAATTACAGATGCACCAACAGGCATTTGGATTGCGAGATATTTAAGAAAGACGAAAACTGCTGCTTGGTAAAGGGCTAACAGGACAAATATCCATATTTTTGACAATATATAGGGCATCACGGTAAGAAAGACCATATGCTCGCGTCGGTAAATTTCTACCTCTTTAACGATTTCGCGCATAGTTGTCAAACTACCTGTCATTACGGCAAATAAGACTGTGGTAAATAGCATGGTAATTACCTGACCAGCATTACCTTTGCTGGGATCATAAATATCTGATTTCCAAGTAATAAAATCTAATATTCCGATAATTGGCGCGATCGCTAACATTAAAGTGAGGCTAACGCGATCGCGCAGTAAAACATCCACATTACGCCGCGAGAGGATTAAAAACTGAGCCCAGTTGGAAATATGTTTACCTGCTGCACCACCCGCCTTTGATGGCTGTTGTCTAACACGAGTAGCAATGGTGTCTTCGTGGATGTCTTGCTGCCGATCTAAAACATATTTTTGGTAATAAGGCGATCGGCGATAACGTTGTTGCCATTCCTGTGGTGTCAGTTCTCTTTCAACCTTTTGGTAGATATCTTTAAATTCATTGACTTCAAAATATTTTGGAGCTTCCTGCGGCGGACCAAAATAGGCTACCCGTCCACCTGCGGCTAAAAATACAACGAGATCGCATACATGGATATTGCCAATATTATGGGTGATCAATAAAATTGTGCGCCCCCGATCTGCCAGTTTTCGCAAAAGCTGCATTACTTCTGCATCCATCCCTGGATCGAGTCCTGAAGTAGCTTCATCCAAAAAGAATAACCCTGGTTCTGTAATCAGTTCCACTCCAATCGATACCCGTTTCAGTTGACCACCACTTAAAGCATTAACAGGAACATTGCGACGATGGGTTAGTTCTAGTTCTTCCAACACAGCTTGGACTCTTGCTTGGCGCTCACTAGGGGTTGTATCTTTGGGTAAGCGTAACTGTGCAGCATAGTCTAATACTTGCTCCACACTTAACTCCATATGCACAATGTCCTTTTGAGGTACATAGCCAAGTTGAGTTCGATAGGCACTGAAATTTTTGTATAGATCGTTATTATTGACTAATACATGACCTTTACTTGCGGGTCGAAATCCGTTTAAAGCATCAAGTAACGTGGACTTACCACCACCACTTACTCCCGCCACAATCACAAATTCTCTAGGCAGAATTGATAGAGAAATATCATCTAATAATTTAATCCCTTTGCCAACAATTTTAGTGAGATGCAAAGCATCGAGGCGCAAATTACCCTCTTCATCAATCCGATCTAAGGTTTCATCGATATTGAGCGTAAATGTACTCATGCCAACTCTGACGACATCTTGGACTTTGAGTGTCCAGTTACGGGTTAGCGCTCTACCATTCACAAAGGTTCCATTACTGGAGTTCAGGTCATGCAGAATCAGAGAACCATTTTCTTTGCGAATTTCAGCATGGTATCGAGAAACGGATGGATGATTGATACATATATCGTTTTGGGGATCACGTCCAATTTTTAGCAGCGATCGCGAGCCAAGCTGTAAATTAGGATTGTTGGTAACTAATGTAGGTGCAGATGTAGGTGCAGATGTAGGTACAGATACATTAGAGGATATAGAACCTATAAGCTGTAAAGATACGATGCCACCAACATAAAAAATATCACCCTCCTTAAGAATTTTTCGGCGAATTAGTTGACCATCAAAAGTAATTCCATTTTTGCTATTGAGATCAAAGATTTCATACTGATTGCCATTACGTTGCAGATATCCATGCTGACTGGAAACAACAGGCATATCAATGCAAATGTCAGCGCTAGGCGATCGCCCGAAGGTGATTTTCTCTTTTCCTAAGCTAAAGTCACGCATCCAATGGGGAGTAGAAATCCGCAAGGTTAAACTTGCGTTAGGTGAACCAATTACGGTTTTGTCAATGGCTGGATTTTGAGCAAAGACAGTAAATTCCTGCTCTAAAGAAAGTGGTTGAGTTTGTTCTTCATTAAAAAATCGAAGCTCAAAACTACCTATGGTAATTTGGTCAGCATTTTGAATTTTATGAGGCGTACTCGGTAGTAGCGCCCTCTGATTGAGGATTGTCCCGCTTGAACTTTTAAGATCTTCAATCTCAAATTCACCATCAGTAGTTTTTGATAGACGAGCATGATGACGAGAAACATCTGAGCTATCGAGACAAAGCATATTGTCTGGGGTGCGTCCGATACTTACCATATCGGACGCAATTATATAACTTTGAACAGGGGCATTACCCTTAGAAATCTCCAATCTTGCAAATGTTGCCATTACTACTGCCTAAATTATTGTGGTTTTCAAATGAGTGCATACTCATTTAAAAACAAAAAACAATCCTAGTAATGATTTTGAGTTTTTATTTTGCCTACGGCAAAATAAAAACTCAAAATCATCTAAAACGGGAGGCGGAAATTCCGATCGCCATTACCTTTAATTATTAAAAATAGATTTTGTCTACCCGATGGATTCCATTTGCGACCAAGAATAACCAATCGACCGCGAGTGGTTTCTTTAGGTTCAGCAATACCTGAGCTATCAGGATCAATAATTACTCTTGCTGGCACTGTCTTCCCCTGTGCATCAACGACTTTGGCAAATATCGGCACAAAGGCAAAAGCGCGATCGCTCTTATTTTCAATTAGCAACTTTGCCTCATAGGTTCCGCTACTAGTAACGTAAGCACCATCAAGACGGGCGGTCACAGAATCTACAGACTGACGAGCTGCCAAAGCCACTTTACCCTGAGGACGTGCATTGGGAGTCTGTGGAGTTGGGTTTGAATTATTGCTAGGATTTTTAGGAGGTTCCGCAGGATTTGCTGCGGCTACTTTCGGAGTTGTTAGATCTGTCGTGGGTTCTTCAGATCCTGCCGATTCACCACAGGTTGGGTCAAGTTTATAGGATTCTTTCCATTTCTCAACTGTTCCACCACCAATGGGAACAATAGTTCGGCTATCGTCAGAAAACTTCAATCTAGTTCGTACTTCGCCCTCTGGCGCACTCATTAAAATCCGCACCTGAGAAGAATCTAGTCTAAATAAATTCCGAGCCATGTACCAAATATTTTGATTTGTGTATTTTATATTAGTTTCATAATCAGTATAGGTATAAGTATACCTGAATGCTCTTTTGGTCTTGGTAGCATCTCGAAATGGTTCAAGCTCAATTGTCCGAGTACCAACCTGAATTTCAAGCCCTTTGGGGACTAGTGCATTTAGATTTGCTATCCCATCTGTGGGTGCGTATTGCACAAAATATTCAACATAGCAACCAGGAGGACGATCACCTGTGAGTGTCACTCCCCATAAAGATACAAAAATAACTCTACCTGGGTAAGGCGAGCCGAATGGAGAAACAACAAAGCCAGGTGGTGTTCCGTGCCTATCTGGTACAATTCTGCCCAAAACCTTGTCTGTTAGGCTATCAACGACATTGACAACTTGATTGTAAGGGAAACTATCAGCCGCCCAAGCAACACCCCGCCGAAGATCGAGATCATCATCGTTCATCGTGGGGTAATTTTGGGCTTGAGATGTTTGAACTCCGAGAACTGAGGTAATCACTGTCATACATGACAATAGTAAAATTCCACGCAATTTAGATTGTTTATTAAACAGAATCATAGATTTTCTCAATTTTTTTAGTATTAGTATTTAGTAGTTCAGCGCCAATCACTAACAATGACGAGCATTACAATCACTTGCGGGTTGTGGTGGTGGAATATAAGCTGGGGCTGGGGCTGGCTCTGGCTCTCTATATACTGGGTCAGGCGAAGTGTAAACTGGCTCTCTGTATACTGGATCAGGTGCGGTATAAACTGGCTCTCTGTATACTGGGTCAGGTGCAGTATAAACTGGCGATTGACTGACAGGAGGAGCAGATACAGGAGGTGCAGGGGCATTAAGCAATGCGATCTTATCTTCGGCTTGCTTCCGTAAGGGCGCAACTTTTTGAGTCCAATAGGGGGTGTCGGCAACCTGTTTTGATGCGGAAACAACCTTTTTCCAGTCTTCCTTTTTACTCGCTGCGGTAGCTTCCTTATAGTTTGCCTCACTATTAGTCCAAGCCGATTGCCATTTTGGAATCAAATCAGCAGCTTTTTTGCCCGCAGATGTCTGAGCAGGGATTTTTTGCGCCATTTCGACAGCCTGCTCAAGTTTGCCTTCTTTAGAATACAGATCGGTAGCTTTTACGAGTAGACTATCACTCCATTTGCTCACTTCTGTTTGAGCCTCGGCATGGCTTGGGGTTTCAGCACTAATAGGGTTGGCGATCGCGATCGCCTCTTGATATTTACCATCTTTCGCCAAACCTTTTGCTGATATAAGCTTATCTTTCGCCTGTGATGATTGACAGGAAATAGACAGAGACTTTGCCTCCTTTGCCTGAGCCGCATCTTTAGGGATTAGAGTCAGCTTATCTAAACAAGCATCATAATTAGCTTTACCCTGAAAGGATTTGGCTTCAGCGATCGCATTTTGAAAATCGCGATCGCGCATCCAAGCATAGGCTCCAAATCCCGCTAGTCCAATCGAAGCGATCCCAGCCAGTGACAGCCATAAATTCCAATTGAAAGAATTGACAGAAGGAGGCTTAGTCGTGACAACATAGGTGGGATTGCTGTCAGAAATTACAGTTCTTGCAGCACTAGAAACAACTTCTGTTTTAACTGGCTTAACAAAATTTTGAGCGGCAACTGTACGCGCAACATTAGGAGAAATAGGAATACCCACGGTTACAGCATCATTATTAGAGCTTAGCCCAGTTTGTGTGGGAGATTGCTCTGGCTGACTTATTACTGTTGGCGCAAAGTAAGAGGTATTTGCATTGCAATCTTCACTAGTTAAAGATTGCAATGCCGCCAAAGCCTCGGCTGCATCGGCATAACGATCTCTAAAGTGAGAGCGCACCATTCTGTCAATGACAGCACCTAGTTGAGGACTTACCTGAGCATGATGCTTCCACACTAGTTCCCCCGTAGCAGGATCATCTGACATCTGATCGGGTCTCATTCCTGTCAATGCTTGAATTGCAATCTTACCAACAGCGTAAATATCGCTAGCATAGCGAGGTTTGTTAGCAGCCTGCTCATCAGGCATATAACCGTAGGAGCCAATGGCAATGGAAACGCTAGTCACGCCCGTTTGAGCTTTACCGCGACTGACCTCCTTAACAGCACCAAAATCAATTAGGACGATCTTTGCATCGGTTTTACGCCGAATTAAGTTAGAAGGCTTAATGTCACGATGAATTACGTTGTTTTGATGTACAAAGGTTAAGACTTCTAGAATATCTTTAAGTAAATTAATGACATGAGATTCATGCATCTTTGTCATAGATGCCAACTCATCAGTCAAGGTATGCCCCTCAATATATTCTTGAGCTAGGTAGAACTCACTACCCTCATTAAAGTGAGCTAGTAAACGGGGGATACAGTCATGATTACCAAGGTTATAGAGAGCTTTTGCCTCTTTATCAAAAAGTTCTAGTAGCTTTTCGATCGTAGCTCCTTGATCTGGGTGAGGACGAAACTGTTTAACCACACATAATGGGTGATTAGGCAGGTGCAAATCCTTTGCTAAATAAGTTTGTCCAAATCCTCCCGAACCTATAGCTTGGACAATTTGATAACGTCCAGCCAAGTTTGTTTGTGCTGTCAACATCTGAAGCTTTACCCCGAAACTAACAAACCTAATTTTGAAATCTTACCTTTTTATAAGATTATTAGCAAGTTTTATCGGAAAAATGGGTTTAAAACCCCGTCCTTCTAGGACGGCTTTATATTAGAATACATTAAGTACCGTAGGGCATACGGGAATTCACGCTTGAGAAGCTAGTTGCAAGACTAGGTATCACTGAGTAAGACCATGCTAGGACAAGTCCTACAGACATTCTTTGAGTCCAATAATCCTCATGCCTTTAGGCTGAGGAGTGCCAAAACAACTATCATAGTAATAATAAAAAAAGAGGGTTTAAACCCTCTTTTTTTATTATTACTATTAATTAATTGACTTAACTAATTACACAGAAGCCAAGAAAGTCTTCTTGTATTCCACAAGAGCTTCCTTCAAAATGGTTTCTGCTTCATCAGAGAGCTTCTTTTCAGCCTTGATGATTTCGCCGTACTTGGGCTTGCTGGTGGCAAGGTAGTTACGCAGACCCTTGTTAAATGCGCCAACTTGAGAAACTTCGAGTTCATCAAGATAGCCATTAATCGCAGTGTAAATAATCGCCACTTGATCGCCTACTGGCAATGGCGAGTACTGAGGCTGCTTGAGAATTTCACGCAGACGCGCACCACGAGCTAGTTGAGCTTGAGTGGTTTTGTCCAAGTCAGAGGCAAACTGAGCAAAGGCTACGAGGTCATCGTACTGAGCTAGTTCTAGTTTGATCTTACCTGCCACCTGTTTCATCGCCTTGATTTGCGCCGCAGAACCAACACGGGATACGGAGATACCAGGGTTGATCGCAGGACGAATACCAGCGTTAAATAAGTCAGAGGACAAGAAGATTTGACCATCGGTAATCGAAATTACGTTGGTGGGAATGTAAGCCGATACGTCACCCGCTTGGGTTTCGATGATTGGCAGTGCTGTCATCGAACCGCCGCCGAGGGCATCACTCAACTTCGCAGCCCGTTCGAGCAGGCGAGAGTGTAAGTAGAATACATCCCCAGGATAGGCTTCACGACCTGGTGGACGACGGAGCAGAAGCGCCATTTGGCGATAGGCTTGGGCTTGTTTAGACAAGTCATCGTATACGATCAAAGTGCCTTTGCCCTTGTACATGAAGTACTCAGCCAATGCTGCGCCAGTGTAAGGGGCAAGGTATTGCAAGGTGGCAGGATCGTTGGCGCTTGCCATAACCACGATCGTGTATTCCATTGCGCCGCTTTCGCGGAGCTTGTTAACGACGTTGGCAACGGTGGAAGCTTTCTGCCCGATCGCCACATATACGCAGATACAATCCAAACCTTTTTGGTTGATGATTGTGTCTACTGCAACGGAGGTTTTACCAGTTTGGCGATCGCCAATGATTAACTCGCGCTGACCACGACCAACGGGAATCATCGCGTCGATCGCGGTAATACCAGTTTGGAGAGGCTCAAATACGGATTTACGAGCAATAATGCCAGGGGCAGGAGATTCGATTAAACGAGTTTCGCTTGCCTTGATTTCTCCCTTACCATCAATGGGTTGAGCCAAACCGTCAACAACGCGCCCAATAAATGCGTCGCCTACAGGAACTTGAGCAATACGTCCAGTTGCTTTAACCGAGCTACCTTCAGCAATTTTGCGACCTTCACCCATCAACACAACACCAACGTTGTCTTCTTCAAGGTTCAGCGCAATGCCGACAGTACCATCTTCAAATTCCAGCAACTCGCCAGCCATGCACTGTTCCAAGCCATAGACACGAGCGATACCATCACCGACTTGCAGGACAGTACCAACGTTGGAAACTTGCAGCTCTTGGTTATAATTAGCAATTTGCTGCTTGATAATATTGCTTATTTCGTCAGGTCTGATGCTAACCATAGTTGTGTTTTACCAGTTATCAGCGATCGATTTTTGTTTTGAGAATTAATATATACAGGCAAGGGGCTTAAGCCCCTTGTTCTACTACAAGATGAGACTTGAGTAGAAGAGGGTTTGTCGTTGTTATTAAACGCCAGCAGTCAGACTGCTCTTTAAACGGCGTAGTTGTCCGCGAATACTAGCATCTACAACTTGAGAGCCAACTTTAATGATCACACCACCGATTAAATCGGGGTTAATGGTCACAGCTAGTTCGACACTCTTGGCTTTAGTCATTGCTTTGACACGATCGCAAATAGTATCTTCTTGCGATCGGCTCAATTTCAAAGCCGATGTAACTTCAGCGAGAGCAACTTGATCAATTACACGCAAAAGAGCCCGAAATTCTTGGATGATTTCGTTTAAAAAAGCAATGCGTTTGCGATCGACAAGCAGAAGTAAAAAGCTTTTGGTTACAACATTAACTTGTGAACCAAATACACTTTCAATCACGCCTTTTTTGACGTTTGCGCCAATTAGAGGACTAGCAAATAGTTGACTTAATTCAACGGAATCAGCGAGAGTATCACCAATCAGACGAACATCTTTGGCGATCGCATCTAAATTATTTTGCTCTTGAGCCAAAGACATCAAAGCTTCAGCGTAAGGAGCAACGACGGCTTGACTAACAGAACTAGATTTCATGGCTTCTCCTAGTCAGAACTCAAAAGGGCAATGCTACGGTCAATTAGTTCAATCTGAGTAGATTCACTCAAACCGCGATCGAAATAAGACTGCACACTAGCAAGGGCTTTCTCGGCGACTTGCTGACGCAGTTGCACAATGACGCGCTCCTGCTCTGTGGAAATCTCTTGATCGGCAGCTTCTCGCAAACGAGCGATATCTGCATCAACCGTTGCCAAAATCACATCAGCCGCGTGTTTTGCATCAGCTTCGGCTTGTTTACGCAGGTTGTCAGCTTCAGTTTTTGCCTGAGCCAATTTGCCTTGCTGTAGGGCAAGCTTATCTGACGCATCCTTTTGGCGCTTTTCTGCATCAGCGATCGCCGATTGGATTGACTCCAAACGAGCCGAGAGAATTTTGCCTAAGAAACCGCGACCTGCATAGATCAAAAGACCGATAACGATCACTAAGTTGATCAGGTTAGTTTCCAGAATGTCGGAGTTAATCCCGAACCCTGAATGTTCGCCTGCTTCACTTGCAAGTAAGACGAAATTTCTAATCATAAAGGTTGTTTCTATTACTCAATACCAGCCAGAACCTAGATAGTTTCTATCTAGATTTATCAAAACTAGGATCTAACTAAGTTACCTAGTAGTTTTTCTAGAACTTGGCGACTGAGTGACTCTACTTCCGCGTCCAGAGATGCCGTTGCATCTTGCTTTTGCTTTTCGATTTCCGCTTTAGCACTAGCAACTTTTGCTTTTGCTTCAGCCATCGCTGCATCAATACGTTCTTTACGAATCTTATTTGCTTCCGATTGAGCAGTCGTTAAGATGCTTTGAGTTGCTTTACGAGCAGTAGCAAGCTCTTGCTCATATTGCTTAACAACCAACTCAGCCTTTTCGAGGCGCTCCTTTGAGCCGATAATCTGATCTCTAACATAGTCATCGCGATCGTCGATCGCTTTGGTTAGAGGCTTAAAGAAAATAACGTTAAGAAGCGCTACAAAAACAACAAACTGCACCGCCATAATTGGAAGTGTGGCATTGATATCAAACAAGCCGCCTTTATGTTCTACTGCTTCCGCAGCCATGAGAACAGTTGAAAAAAGGTTCCAAATTGTCATAAGTGTGTTGGGGAACAAGGAGGCTCAAGCCCCCTTGTCTATTTCTTAGAGAATCAAATTCTTATAGAATCAAAAATGCTTAGGCGAAGGGATTAGCGAATAGCAATACGAGGGCAACAACTAGACCGTAAATGGTGAGAGCTTCCATGAAAGCCAAGCTCAACAGCAATGTGCCACGAATTTTGCCTTCAGCTTCAGGCTGACGAGCGATACCTTCTACGGCGCGGCTTGCGGCAGTACCTTGACCAATACCAGGTCCAACTGCACCAAGACCAACGGCGATACTAGCGGCGATTACGGATGCTGAGGCTACTAATGGATCGATCACGTTCTTTTTCCTTCTTAGATTATTTTTAAGTGTTTACAATGATATGGGAAACAAGTTGCGAAATAAATTTCCCGAATTAATTCGGCTGAATTAATGAGCTTAATGCTCATGTCCTTCATCGCCATGTCCTTCCATCGCTTCACCAATGTATGACGCTGCCAAGGTCGAAAAGATCAATGCTTGGATCGCACTGGTAAATAGACCAAGAATCATCAAAGGCAGAGGCACAAACAAAGGTACGAGGAGAACCATGACCCCCACAACTAGCTCATCGGCAAGGATGTTTCCGAAAAGACGGAAGCTTAGCGAAAGGGGCTTTGTGAAATCTTCAAGAACCCATAAAGGAAGGAGAAACGGAGAGGCTTGGATATATCTGGTGAAGTATTCCAAACCGCGCTTGCTCAATCCAGCATAGAAATAGGCTAAGGAGACTAATAATGCTAGGGCGATCGTGGTATTGATATCACTTGTCGGGGCGGCAAGTTCGCCCTCTGGCAATTCGATCAATTTCCAAGGAACTAACGCGCCTAACCAGTTTGATACGAAGATAAACAAGAACAGACTACCAACAAATGGAACCCATTCTCTATAGTGCTTTGCGCCAATCTGGTCTTTTGCGATACCCTGAATGTATTCCAGAGCATATTCCATGAAATTTTGAAAACCTGCGGGAACACGTTGGTCAGCTTTGGCGGTACTAGAGGCAATGAGTCCAGCAACAAGTACTGCGCCCATTACAATCCAGCTCACGATTAATACTTGACCATGTACCGTAAAGTTACCGAACTCCCAATAAAAGTGTTTGCCCACTTCTAGCGCGGCAAGACTGGTTTGATGGCTCGTTAAATAGCCAAAAGATATTGGATCAATCATGTTCGATATGTTACAACCTGTAGGAGGGTGAACTACCAGAGGCTGATGCTTTGCATACAGCACTGGCTTCCTGATTCGTTGGGATGCGCTTTCTATACCAAAGTATAGCGAGTCTTACCGTCCCTCCACAGGCAGGAGTCCTAGTTCCTAAGACCCATTTCTTTTTCTTGAAACACGCCCCCTTTAGCTTGGTTTTCGCATTGGGAGTTAGTGGTCAAGGAATGCTCATTTTATCATGGAACCCGTCACTTAACTCTTGCTCAAATCTTGGGCAATAATCACTAAAACAGCTACTTTGTAGGTCATGAAGCCGAAGAATGCAGGCAAAATTTCCAGTTGATCAGATTTGGCGGCGATCGCCATCAAAAGAACAAATAAACCAAGACGAGAGAAACCGAGACGGTTGGACTCACCACCCAATCGGTCTACGCTCTTAGTTAACATTCTGAAGTAAACCGTGCCAACCAATGCCCCAACTGCATAGCTGAGGAAAATCTTCCAACCGTACCAAAACCAGACTGCTAAACCAATAATGGCTCCGACAGCTAAGGTTAGTAGCAATAGCTTCGATTTAAGGCGGTTATACTCGTCCATACCATCATCAACTGACGTGGATGGATTTGTGACAACCGTCTGCGAAACTGTACTGTTTTTTGCGGGAATAATCTTCACTTTTGCCTTTTAGCGACTGCTTTTTTGCGGAATTTGCTGATTATTTGAGTGAAGAACTAGTACTTGAGACAGTACTGAAAATGGGTGTCCAAAAACTTGGATGTAGCTGCCTACACCGTTGCTAAGCATATCACGCAAGATGTCACATTTGCTTTACAATTCGCTGACAAATAGCTACAGGCGATCGCGCAATTAAATATAAAACCCAAAAACCTGTGGCGCACGCGCAGCGTACGCCACAGGTTTTTGCTCTGGTTTTTAATTATGCCTAGCTAATTACGAGCGATCGCGCATTAATTCGTATATTCATTTCTTTAAGATACGGTTGGATACTTTTAATAGGTATTTCGTCTGTGTTGGGGTGATACGATAACAAAAAGTTTTAGGCTAAACACTTCAGAAATTTTTAAATATTTACTTAAATCTTTAAATTTAAAAAGCATTTCTAAATATTTTAAGTGTTTATCTAAAATTCATTATTTCTTTGTGAGCATCCAGAATTTGCAACCTATGTCCACACCTTTTGCTAAGCCTCGCTCGTTTCAGTTTGCTTTCCAGACCACAGTTTTGTCTCTGATCGCATCTACCGCTTTGATGCCAGCGATCGCGATCGCGCAAAATGCTTCCCCTCAGAAGCCTCAGGCTCAACCTGTAGAATCTCCTAAGCCGAATGCCCTTGAAAATAGCGTATTTAGTATTTCGGGTGGTCAGCGATTGATAACAGAGTCCACAACTGCTGTTAGTCAGCAAAATTATGATTTGGCTGTAACCAAGCTGCAAGATGCTCGCCAAGTGTTTAACCAATTATCCAATTTTTATCAAGAGCTAACAACGAGCTTTTCAGGAATCGACAATCGTATTTCTGATAGTCATCGTCGCAAGGCTTTGCAAACGGCTCAGTTACGCGATGAAGCGACCTATCAGCTTGCGGTAGTCTATCGGGCAAAAAATCAGCCTGAACTCGCTGTACCTTTGTTAATTCAGTTGATTCGTAGCCAAGCACCAACTAGAGACTTAGGACAACAGGCTTATCAACAGTTGTTTGAGCTAGGTTTTGTTGATGCTCAGTATGTGCGCCCAAGTGCTGCTACACCTTAAAAGAAATGGCGCTTTGTGCCATTTCTTTTAGGAATTTTTTGCCCACCAAGCTAAGCCATAGCGCTGGCTTGGTGCATTTTTTTGTGGAGATTTAAATACAACTCGCAGTTTGTATTTGCCTGTGGTGGGGATTTTGATAAAAATATGTTGTAAATTGTCAATCTGACTAACTGACGACCAGATATTTTGAGAGATATCAGTATCTTGCGATCGCATTAAATATAGTTCAAGGTTATTAAAGCCTTCATCGGTAAAGCTTTCGCCAATATCGAATAAGCCATTGCCATTTTTATCATTTAGCTTGACTTGACGATCCCAATTTAAAGTTGTCGAGATGTAGCTATCAGCTTCTAAAGGTTTAGCGAAAATATATTCTTGGTACTGATCCACCTCAACAATATTAGTATCCCAGCCGATCGCTTTAATATTTGCGGAGCCATTGTTTTGAGAACTATTTGGCGATTGCTGCCCTGATTGGTATTGCAAAAAGGCTCGACGGGCGTTGAGTTGTCCTGAACCAAGATTACGACTGAGGGAAATAGTGCGACTTGTATAGGCTTCGGTGTCAATCCATGTTTTCCCAAAGGCATCAAGAATTGTTTTAGACATACCCAGAATTTTGCCGTCACCTTGATCTTGGATTTTGTCGGCGGAGTTGAGGAGGACGGCTTTGATTAATTCGTGACGACGAGCATCGATGCTCCAGTTACCAGCTTCAATTTGGCGATTGGCATATTCATGTAAAAGCGCGATCGCACCAACAACATGGGGCGCAGCAAAGCTGGAACCATTGGCATTTTTAAATTTACTTTGGAGGGTGGGGAGCTTGAGGTTATTGCCGGGGGCAAGGAGTGCCAGCGATCGCCTACCATTGACGGGGCTTTCTACCCCTGCTGTCCATTTACCATCTTTATTGAGGTCACTAAAAACTTCACCTTGATCGTATTTACCGTTGCTATTGCGATCGATAAAGGGTTCATCGATGAGATTGCCGCGATCGAGTTGCCGATAAATGCCATCAACTTCGCGAGTAAATCCCACTGTAAAACCGTTATATAGATCTGTGGGAATGGGGATACCGCCTTTACCTTGATTACCTGCAACGATGGGGACAGTGTTATAGGTATTTGCCACCCAATCGACACAGAGCGTAAGTAGGGCTTTTCCATCTAGTAGCGGCTTGGGGCGAGGATCTTCGCTGAGTAGTTCCCCAAAGCTGAAGTTAATGGCGCGAACGGTGCTGTTGTATTGACGGGCAATATATTGAGCCGCAAGGCAAGCTTCAGGCTGTCCATCTTGGCGACGTTGAGAATATGCCGAGGAGAGTAACTTGGCATCTGGGGCAACCCCGCGCCGAATTTTATCTTGGCTAATGATCACGGCGGCGACTTGGGCGGAATGATCATCAAGATTTTTATTGGGGATAGCTTTGCCATCACGAAAAAAAACTTCGTAGGGTTGGACGATCGCCCGATTCACCTGTAGGAGTTTATTGGAGATTTTATCTACCGCAAAGCGGGTGGGGCGACTAAGTTCTACTTGCCCGATAAATACATTTTTGCCTGTGAGGTTTAGGGGTGATTTCTGTAAGATCCGCGCATCAATACCTTGGCGATCGGCGGATTTGTCTATCGCCCAACCAGTGGGGCTACTCACTGTATTGGTGAAAATATTGAGCAAAATCCCACCGACAAGCCAACCTAATTTACGCATCTCTGTGCTTTTCCGTTTATGTCAATAGAAATTTGCGCCCCAACTTGTCTTCTGGTTTTGGGTTTTCAAAAGACTGGCGACAGATCTATTATGTTGTAATTGCCCTAGCGGTTGCTATAGTTTCTAGAAAGAATTTTTTAATAAAACGATTATGAGTATTTTCTTGCAAACCCTTGCCCAAGCCAATGCTATCTACATTCGGCAAAAATTTGAAATTGCCGAAATATTCGGCTTTGAAACTCGCAACCGCTATCAAATCCAAACTGAAGATGGTCAACAGTTTGGGTATTGTGCCGAGCCGAAAGTAGGATTTGGCGATGCAATTATGCGTCAATTCTTTGGGCATTGGCGAGTATTTAACATCGTGGGAACCGATCTGGATAATCAACAGGTGTTTCGCGCCCATCATCCATTTCGTTGGTTTTTTCAGCGACTTGATATTTTTGGAGCAGGCGATCGCCCTGTGGGAAGTTTGCAACAAAGATTTGCATGGCTTAATAAGAAATTTGATTTTCTCGACACCAGAGGCAGGGTGATCATGACCATGACTTCTCCATTCTGGAAAATTTGGACATTTCCGATTCAGAAAGATGGTAGAGATGTATCCATAATTGAGAAAAAATGGTCAGGGCTTTCTAAAGAATTATTTACCGATGCTGATAACTTTAGAGTCCGCTTCACCGATGGCAAACTGACTGCCGATGAAAGATTGTTGTTATTGGCTGGTGCAGTATTTACCGATCTTTTATACTTTGAGACTAAAGCTTCTTCATAAATACCTTGAAATTTCAAATCATCCGTTACGCAGAAATTGATTCCACCAATAGCGAAGCTTGGCGGCTGATCGATCGCCGTCAAGCTTCAGCAAATACCGTGATTATTGCCAAACGGCAAACAAAGGGGCGGGGACAACGCGGACATAATTGGCAGTCGAGCTTGGGTGGATTATTTATGTCTGTAATTTTGCAACCTAATTTAGTCGCATCTCAGGCAAACCAAATTACGTTATGGACGGCTTGGGGCATTGCCAAGGCTCTTAATGAAACAGGGGCAAATGTGAAGCTGAAATGGCTGAATGATTTATTAATCGATCGCCACAAGTTGGGGGGGATTCTCACTGAGACAAGGATTGAGGCGGACAAAATTCTCTATGCAGTGGTGGGAATTGGGATTAATTGGACAAATGAAGCTCCCGATGGGGCGATCGCTTTGGGTGAATTGCCGACAACTTTATCAAGCATGGATGAGTTGATCGAGGTGGTGCTAAAGGGTTTAGAGATGGGTCAAAATACTGCTGACACAAAAGGGATGACAAGCCTTTTGGCGGAATATTTAGAGATGCTAAGCGATCGCTATGTGCGTAAAACCATTGATGGTCGGGAACTTCAAGGGCAAATTATCGACATTAGACCAACAGGCGAACTGGTAGTAAGATGGGAAGGCAACACCCAAGACGCGATCTATCAGCCTCAAAACTTTTCTGTCGGCTATCAGTAGACTTAAATATGCGAAAATCCACCCTTTCCACCATTACCTTAGCGACCCTGCTTTGCCTCTCCACAAATAACTATGTCCTAGTTGGCTCAGCATACGCCGCAAGCAAATCAGCCGTTTCACCTGATGTCGCAGTATCTCAGCCTGCGGCAACCGTTCCCCAAGCGCAACCTCAACCCGCGATCGCCCCTGCGCCCAGCAATATCGAAATCAAAACCGAAAAAACCTATAAAGCTGAGCCTGCGAATACTTCTAGTAATTCTAGAGGCGATCGCGAATCGGTTCAGGTGAATATTGAAACCACACCTAATCGATCAGTTAGTCGATCAGTAAGAACAGAATCGCCGCGATCGCAACCTGTAGAAATTGTTCTCGAAAATCGCTCTAGTGGTTGCCAAGCTAAGGCAAGCGATCTTTCTCGCCGCAATACCAATCTCTGCGCCCCTGAAGTGGTAGTTAGCGATCGGCAAAACTATTCTCAAAATGGCAAGGTTCTCTATGCAGCAGCATCGGGTGAAACTGCCGTCCAAGTTCGTCGCCTAACTCCAGAAGAAATTGCGGCGATGAGCTTGCCGAGCAATGGCGATAAGCAAATGCTGTTCCCATTAATTGCCCCCACAGCGATTAGTTCACTATTTGGAACCCGCGTCCACCCTATCACTGGTCAAGTCCGCTTTCACCAAGGTACTGACCTTGCTGCTGCGGAAGGTACTCCTGTAGTCGCCGCTTTTAGTGGTCGTGTCGAAATTGCAGGTTGGCTCGGTGGCTATGGTTTGATTGTGGTCATTTCTCACGGGGACACCCATGAGACTCGCTATGCCCACTTGTCTGAGGTATTGGTCAAGGAAGGTCAAGAGATCAGACAGGGAACGGTGATCGGTTTAGTCGGTAGTACGGGCTTATCCACTGGTCCCCATTTACATTTCGAGATTTGGCAAAAGATGAAGGATGGTCTTGTGGCGATCGATCCTACGCCGCAGTTAATGCTGGCGATGGAGCAGTTACAAAAGTATCTCGCTCAATCGCCTAAGTCTGAAAATAAAGCTTAATAAAAAACAAGAGAGTGCTTTGCACTCTCTTGTTTTTTTGTTTTGATAATAAGTAACTAATTGGCAACATTTTTAGTTTTACAAAAAGCTACAATAACTGAATAATTTGTTTAAGTTAGACTTAGATTATGCACTCAAATTAAACCGTAATAATCACTTATAAATCAATTCTTATTGCGGTTTAAAAACATCAAGATGTTCTAGCATAGTAATTTTTTCTGCAATCAACTTTACGTTAGAGAAAATATTAAAATCTTCGCATTCCTTAAATGCTGTAAATTCATCGTTGTATGTTGCGTATACTATCGGATCTTTAAAGGAAAATTTTACATCTTTAAGCTTACTTTCCAAATTATTTGATCTAATAAAATAAATAACCCAAGCGATTAAATATCTGTTATTCATTTCTTCTGACTTTAAATCTGTAAGGAATTCTTCTAAATGCTCAAATATTAAATCTATGTGTTTTAAACCAAAAGAAGATTTTATAATAGACTCAATAATGGCTAAAACTTTTGGGAATGACTTTATTCTCAAATCTGCAAGCATAAGTAGTAGACTGATAATCTTAATTAGAGATCTATTGTCTAGTTTCTTAATACGAATTCTACCTTTTTTAGTTACAATATCTGCTAAAAATCTATCTATAACTCCACATCCAGAATTATTCTTATCTATTTCTATAACTGATAGATATACCTCTTTAAATCGTTTGAATTCATAATATGACTTTGGCTGAGGATTAATACGATGATACTCAGACACCCAATTCCTAAAAAGACCATTTGGAAGACGGTAGCTTTCAGTTTTCCCGTCGTTAAGCTCAAGACGATATTCTTTTAATGCTGCTTGAAGAAATTTAATAACTGATCGACCACTAGATTCACTTTTAGCAAGAATGCGATAATCATCTTTAAATCTAACCACGACTACATCTGCTTTAAGAGATTTTGATAGCTCTCTATCTACTCCTGATAGAATAATTTCAGAAATAATGTCTGATACAACAGATCCTATTGGAATTCCATTGGTACATCCATCATTAGCATTTTGAAATAGTTTGTCTAGTCGATTTCCAATAAAATCATAATCATTTCTTTTGCTTGGATGTCTAATAGTAGTCTTATCATGTAATGCCCATGGAATACTATGTGTATAGATAGATGGATAAAAATTTTTTATATCTGTTTTAAATAAATACTTATATCGAAATGCAATAGATGCTACATCATTCTCAGCCATTTCAATAAATTCATAAATCATTCGCCCACTTCTTAGCTCACCAATTTCGCCTATTTTCTTGTGATTTAAAGGGATAGGAAAACTATAAGAGCAAACTTGATTATCTTTATTAAAAAGACAATCTAAAATTTGATTCCAGTTATCTGCAATTGTATACGCAATATCTGAATGAATCTTCGGATTAATGATTCCAAAAGTTCTATCTGTCAACTCAGTTTTAGGAAAGTGGACTTGCTGAAATTCAGAAATATCTGGATGAAATTTTTTCTTGGTATGGGAAAAATAAACTTTCCCAAATTCTGGATTTTTAGTCACTGTAAAGCATGGTGGTAGTACATAAGCTTCTGGGAAATAGCCTTTAGTTACTAACCACTTGTATATATCTGCTTTAGAGAGAGCTTCAGCAAGTTCCTTGGTTCTTTGAAAATGTTCTTTAGGGCTACGACTCATCTTTATGTAGTAGCAATATTTACTATAAAAATTTATTTGTAATCATTATAGTGTTTAAATCTTGATTTCACAGACTGTCGATTCTAATCTAATACAAATAATAACAATATGAGATGGTAAACAATATTTAGTAAAAACAACAACCATCATCGAATCTTGTAGAGCCGCTAACTATTTATTGATGTGATGCAGGTGATCGCGATTGATTGCCAAGTCAAATGGGGTATGAAAAGTTGTATATTGGCTAGAGTGACACATTTATAGATACAAAACTTAAAAAGCCTTGATAGCAACTCCCGTTAAACCAACGACAAGACGACCTGTATTTCCTTTCACCGCCGTGATCGGACAGGAAGAGATGAAGCTCGCCCTGTTGCTCAACGTCATCGACCCTAAAATCGGTGGAGTCATGGTCATGGGCGATCGCGGTACAGGCAAATCCACCACCGTCCGCGCCCTAGCCGACCTCCTCCCTGAAATTGAAGTTGTCGCTGATGATCCCTTTAGCAGCCATCCCACCGACGGCGACTTGCAAAGCGAAGAAGTCCGCCAACGCATTGCCAATGGTGAAAAGCTACCAGTTACCACCAAGCAAGTAATCATGGTGGACTTACCCCTTGGCGCAACCGAAGACCGTGTGTGCGGCACAATCGACATCGAAAAAGCATTATCTGAAGGGGTGAAAGCCTTTGAAGTCGGACTACTTGCCAAGGCAAATCGCGGCATCCTCTACATTGATGAAGTTAACCTCCTCGACGATCACCTTGTTGATGTGTTGCTAGACTCCGCCGCCTCTGGTTGGAATACCGTTGAGCGTGAAGGGATCTCAATCCGTCACCCTGCCCGCTTTGTGCTAGTCGGTTCAGGCAACCCCGAAGAAGGCGAATTGCGTCCGCAGTTGCTCGATCGCTTTGGGATGTATGCCGAAATTAAGACGGCACGCGATCCTGAATTGCGTTTACAAATCGTCGAAAATCGCACCACCTTTGATAATAATCCTCATGGATTTCTATCTGAAAAGTCTGAGCAACAAGCCGAAAAGCAAAACCAAATCGTGGGAGCGCAGACTATCCTTAATGATGTAAATATCGATCGCGATTTGCGTCTCAAAATTTCGACAGTTTGCGCTGACCTAAATATTGATGGTTTGCGTGGTGATATCGTGACCACCCGTGCGGCTAAGGCTTATGCAGCGTCGGAAGGACGCAAGGAAGTAGAAGTAGATGACATCAAAGCCGTAATTGGTCTCTGCCTACGTCACCGTCTCCGCAAAGATCCTCTTGAATCGATTGATTCTGGCTACAAAGTTCTTAAAACCTTCAATCAGGTTTTTGGAATCGAAGAAGAATAATTGAGAAGGAAAACATTTCCAATAAAAAACCTTGCTATGCAAGCTTTTTTATTGGAAATGTTGAAAAGCCGATCGCATTTCTAATCCGTTAATTTGATCGCCTTCGATAATTTCGCCAATAATTGCCGCGTTAGATAATTGCTGCACAAATGCTTCGGCTAACTTCAAGGGCATACATAAAATTAATTCAAAGTCTTCACCGCCATACAAAACCCAATCTAAGGCGCGATCGCTTGCCAATATTTGCACCAGTTCAGGGATTGGTAATTTGTGCCAAAATATTTTTGCACCGACTTGACTAGCTCGACAAATTTGGGCGATCGCATCAGCAAGCCCATCACTGCTATCCATACCTGCGATCGGGAAGTTCTTTAAATGATCCTCTATATGATTATGTTGTTTGAGAAGTTTATGTAAAAGGGCGATCGCATCAAAACGAGGAATCGGTCGCTGATGATAACGGCAAATAGCTTTTACTAATTCTTCGCCAAATAAAATCCGATTTCCAATTTTGAATGGAGCTAATAACTTCTCTTTGAGACTTTGATCCAATAGAAGTTCTAAACCTGCCTTAGAAAGTCCATGCAGCCCCGTGATCACGATCGCATCACCAACTTGGGCTGTATGTCTGTGAATGACTTGATTTTGATGCACCTGTCCAAAGGCAGTTACAGATAAAGTCCGAATCGGCGATCGCACCGTATCCCCACCCACTAATTCTGTGCCATAGGTTCGCAAACATTCACTAAAGCCACGATATACGCTTTCAATCCAGTTAACCTCTGTATCAGGTGGTAATCCTACCGACATCACTAATCCCCAAGGCTTTGCCCCCATCGCCGCCAAATCCGATAAATTCACAGCAGCAGCCCGCCAACCGACATCTTGAGGACTAGTAGTGCGATCGCTAAAATGCACACCATCAATCAACATATCGGTAGTCACGACCATCTGATGCTCTGGCAAGGTTGCCCCCATCGGTGCTGCGTCATCGCCCACCACATCACTACAATATTGCCGAAATATTTTCAGCAATCCTTGCTCACCTAAATTTTT
>DCSN01000080.1:2479-4483 GCA_002325645.1 Pseudanabaena sp. UBA1465 | reverse complement strand
AAAATAATGAATAAGCGGCTAAAGCCGCTTGAGAGGCTTTTCCACCTCGCTCTGAAGAGACGAGGCTACCAAGCCTTCCACTTTTTTCTTGTGTCTTGGTACAAGTGGCTATAGCGATAAAGATAAAACTAGGGCAGAATGGAAGAAGTGTGGTGCGGTGGACGAGAACGAATTTTTTCTACATAGGTTTTAACCTTAACAAGCTGATTAAGTCTAATGCTCTTTTCATTTCTGCTTTTATTCATTATTTTTCATGGCAGAAACAAGCTATAAGCACTTTACAACTATGATAAAAACCGCAATTACGAAGATATCAATAGTCGGGATTTTTCCCCTGATTTGCAGTCTTACCCCTGCTCTTGATACGATCGCCTTAGCCCAAAGCCGTCTGACCTCAACAGCGCAAACTGCCCCCCTAATCCCCCAGAGAATTGTCCAGAGGATTGCCCAGAGTAATCTGAATACAACGATTAAGCTGGTGGAACAGGCCAATTCATTGAGAGAGCAAAATCAACTCGATCGCGCCATTAGTTTGTATCGTCAAGCGATCAGTACAAGTCCAGAATTTGTGCCTGCCTATTACGGATTGGGTGTAGCTTTGCGCCAAAAAGGGGACATTCAAGGCGCAGTCGAAGCCCATCGCCAAGCCATTACGCTCGACAAGAGCTATACACCCGCCTATTACGGTTTAGGTATTGCCCTGTATCAAAAAGGAGATATAAATGGGGCGATCGATGCTTACAAACAATTTATTCAACTGAGCAAGGCTGACACAAATCTGGCTCCTGCTTATTACAATTTGGGGCTTGCCCATGAGCGTCGCAATAGCATTGAGGCAGCGATCGCCTCTTTCCGCAAAGCCATTGAATTTGATCCTAAATATGCCCTAGCCCATAACGGTTTAGGGACGGTGTTACGTCGTCAAGGTAAACGTCTAGAGGCGATCACCTCCTACCGTCGGGCGATTGAACTTGCGCCCCAGTATGCCGTAGCCCATTTTGCGCTAGGTATTTCACTATATGAAGAAAGAGACTATGGAGGTTCCACTGAAGCTTATAAACGGGTAATTGCACTCGATCCGAATTTCCCTAATGTTTATTACAATTTAGGGCTGACCTATAATCAATTGGGCGATCTCCAGACTGCCATAGTCTCGTTTCGCAAAGCGATCGAACAAGATCCCCGCAATGCGGATATTTATTCAGCTTTGGGAAGCGCTCTTTTAAGGGAGGAAAATATTCCTGAGGCGGCGGAAGCCTTTAAGCGCAGTACCGAGATTAATCCTAAAGTAGCAAGTACTTTTAATGGGTTAGGGTTAACCTTACGCCGCCAAGGGAATCTTGAAGGGGCGATCGCCGCCTATGAGCAATCAATCGCGATTAATCCGAGCTATGCCGCCGCCTATAACAATCTGGGACGGGTTCTATCCGATCAAAACCGTAATACTGAAGCGATTACGGCTTTTCGTCGCGCTATCTCCCTTGATACTAAAAATGCTGTGGCCTATAGCAATCTGGGCAATCTTTTGCGATCGCAAGGCAATGTTGATGAGGCGATCGCGGCTTTTCAGAAAACCATCGCGATCGGCAAGGAAGATTTATGGGTGGACTATACGAGCTTGGGGCTTGCCTATGCCGATCGCGGTAGGCTAGGTGATGCACAGGCAGCCTATGCTAAAGCGATCGAGTTGAATCCCAAATTTGCTAAGGCTCATTTTGGTCTAGGCGCTTTGTATACGCTCAGAGGGGAAGTGAGTAACGCAATTCGGTCATACCAAGAAGCTCTAAAGTTATACGAAGAAAAACGTGATGCGGAGTGGATTAAACGCACAAGACAGGCGATCCAAGCTTTACAAGGGATTACATAAAAAACAGCGCTTTGCACAGGCTGTTTTTTATGTTTGGTGTCACTCAAATCGCTAAACTAACTTACAGCCATTTGCGATTAAACGAACTACTCCCTTCCCACCCAAAGAATAGGCATTACAAAGTGAATAATTAGGCG
>DCSN01000080.1:1549-2363 GCA_002325645.1 Pseudanabaena sp. UBA1465 | reverse complement strand
GCAACCCTTTTAAAAATTTCTTAGTTCAGGTTTGAACGCAAAGCGCTTTACAAAATTATTGATTGGAGTTGTAAATATCAGCATGGGATTTTTAGAAGGTCAGGTAGCGATCGTCACGGGTGCATCTAGAGGCATCGGACGAGCGATCGCGTTTGCACTCGCCGCAGCAGGGGCAAAGGTGGTGGTGAATTACGCCAGTTCTGCTAAGGCTGCCGAAGAGGTGGTCGCCGAAATCAAGGGCAAAGGCGGAGAGGCGATCGCCTGCCATGCTGATGTCTCTCACGAAGCACAGGTTGATAGCTTGATCAAATTGGCGATCGATACATGGGGACGGGTGGATATCTTGGTAAATAATGCTGGGATTACTCGCGATACCCTTTTGCTAAGAATGAAACTAGAGGATTGGCAATCGGTAATTGACCTCAATCTGACAGGTGTATTTCTGGCTACCCGAGCCGTATCTAAAATCATGCTCAAGCAAAAATCAGGACGGATCATCAATATTGCCTCGGTTGCAGGACAAATGGGCAACCCCGGACAGGCCAACTACAGCGCTGCCAAAGCGGGTGTAATTGGCTTTACAAAAACCGTTGCCAAGGAATTAGCCAGTCGCGGGATTACCGTCAATGCCGTTGCCCCTGGATTTATTGCCACAGATATGACCGCAGAATTAAAGAATACCGATGAGATTCTTAAATTTATTCCTCTGGGTCGCTATGGTCAACCCGAAGACATTGCGGGAATGGTGAAATTTTTAGCGGCTGATCCTGCGGCGGCTTACATCACAGGTCAAGTATTTAATGTTGATGGCGGC
>DCSN01000080.1:369-1449 GCA_002325645.1 Pseudanabaena sp. UBA1465 | reverse complement strand
AGATTAGATTAGATTAGATTAGAGAGGGGTGCAACGCACCCTTCTCTAGTTTTTAACAAACGGGTAGTATCCGCGAATTGGAATTGCGCCCCAACCCCACTGCCGAATGGACTTTTGTGCCAATTAAGTCAGGAGCCTATGACCTGCACTGCGCGATCGCAGGTCACGCCGAAGCAGAAATGCGCGGCAGCATCACGATTCAACCCAACGCGTAGAATAAGGAACTAGCCAGATTTTTAATCAAAGATTTATGCTCATGCGCTTTATATTTGCAACTTTTCTTATTTTATTTTTACTCTTTCATCCTGCGGCGATCGCGCCTGTACAGGCACAACTAAATATTACCGAGACGGAATCAAATCAACTTGATGCCCTCGTCAAAAAAGCCTTTGAGGCAACCGATGCAGGGGACTTTATAGAGGCGGAGGGTTACTGGACAGATTTGATTAAGCTTTATCCAGATAATGCCGCAGGTTGGAGCAATCGTGGTAACTCAAGAATAAGCCAAAATCGTTCTCAGGAAGCGCTTGCAGACTATAACAAGTCCGTAGAACTTGCGCCTAATTACCCAGATCCCTATCTCAATCGCGGGGCAGCCCTCGAAAGCTTGGGTAAATGGCAAGAGGCGATCGCCGATTACAATCGCGTTTTAGAAATTGATCCCAAAGATGCGGCGGCTTACAACAATCGCGGTAATGCTAAGGCAGGTTTAGGCAAATGGCAAGAGGCGATCGCTGATTATCAAACAGCGATGCAGGTTAATTCGCGCTTTAGTACGGCCTTTGGTAACAATGCGATCGCCTTGTATGAAGTCGGCGCTCAAACTGGTGATACCGATGCTGCAATTAAAGCGATGAAAAATATATTACGCAAATATCCCAATTTTACAGATGTACGCGCTGCTCTAGCTGCGGCACTCTGGGCAGATAAAAAACTGGGTGAAGCCGAGAGTAATTGGGTATCTGTGGAAAATCTTGATCCGCGCTATCGAGATATTAATTGGGTCAAAAATATTCGTCGATGGCCGACATCATTAGTTGTTGCCCTCGAAAAGTTTCTTACATTGAAATAAAAAATGCG
>DCSN01000080.1:0-300 GCA_002325645.1 Pseudanabaena sp. UBA1465 | reverse complement strand
CGCATTTTTTATTTCAATGTAAGTCCGCTCTATAAAACCTATGTAAACCTATGCAAAGTCAAAAGACAGTTGAATGGGTTTACTGTTTACTTCCTGCTTCACCGTAGTCTCAAGATGACTCTTGAGAGGTTTGTCTACTCCACAGGCGATCTTGGCAGAGCTTGCCATTTGATCCGAACGAATCGGAATAAAAATTCCTTCAAACCATCGTTCAATATTTTTAGCAGCATTCAAATCACGGTCTTCAGTATGTCCACATTCAGGACAAATATAAACACGTTGCTTCAGTGGCATTTTATG
>DCSN01000249.1 GCA_002325645.1 Pseudanabaena sp. UBA1465 | reverse complement strand
GATACAGTAATTCATCAAACATACGCTATTTTTTTAGTTAATTTGTGGTTGGGTAATGAGGAAGTAGAGGGCATCCCAAGAGCGAGCAGCAAGTTGAGCCTGTTGGATGGGAATCAGACACAAATGGCAAATTCTGTTTCTTCTCCTAGCACTTAGCAGCTACTCAGACTCTATTTCCGTATTTTTTTAAGTAGGGACACGGCAATGCCGTGTCCCTACCTCGATCGCTCATTTTAACTCAGTACATTTACTGATTTATTTGCCCTCGGTGACTTGGTGTGGTATAAATTGTCAAAATTTTGGGGATTTTACTAAAAATTGGCATTTTTTTGCGTTCGACATTTCTTTCAATTATCACACTTTTATGATTGCCACTCCCGTCGAGCAGTGGTGAGGAAGAAGAGGCGATCGCAAAAACGCTGAAGCAGTGTCCTAGCAAAAGTTATGAACATTGAGCCGCCTGTTTGAGAATTTTCCCTGATTCTCGATTCATCGGCCTTTCAGCAGCGGGCTATAAGTGCCAACCGCACCAGCCAATTTATCTTTTGTATAACTAAAATCTGGCCTGGGACTAAGATTGTTCTGACTTGTATAACAGCCCTGGCTGTGACTGACAGACTTTTTACCGCGCCGCGAGCATCGCCCGACCGGGGTCGGGATAGGCGCTGCGAATGAGAGTCGCAGTGAAACTCAATTGATGGATGTGCTACAAATCAATCAATCAGTCAATACAAGAGATTAAAACCTACCCCCAGCTTGTGGAAAGACAAGGATAGGAGACCGCCTTTTTAGGCCGCATAATATTGCTTAATAAATAGTGTTCAGTGTCGCTCTCGCTTCCTCAATATTTTGCCACACTAATTGACCTGATTCCATAAAATTAGTCCGTTCCGGCTCAGTCAGTTCGAGTTCTAAAATCTGTTCAACTCCCTGATATCCCAAGCGGCAGGGAACTCCTAAAAAGAGATCTTGCAAACCGTATTCGCCTTGCAAATAAACGCAGCAAGGTAACAACCGGGACAGGTTAAACAAAATAGATTCTACCATCAAACAAACAGAAGATGCCGGTGCAAAATAAGCACTAGAAGTCTGCATCAATTGGACAATTTCTGCGCCGCCGTGGCGAGTGCGATCGACTAAACGAGCGATCGCCGCAGCATCCATAAGTTGACTGATGGGAACACCGTTGACAGTGGAATAGCGGGGCAAAGGAAGCATCAAATCTCCGTGAGAACCGAGGACAGTTGCATTAACTTGAGCAAGAGAAACGCCCAACTCAATTGCAATAAAATTTTGAAAGCGGGATGAGTCGAGAATTCCTGCCATACCCATAACTCGGTGTTTTGGTAAACCGGTAGCTTCCCAGGCTAAATAGGTCATGACATCGAGGGGATTTGTAACTACGATTAAGATTGCTTCGGGGGAATGGGCGATCGCCTTTTTAGCAGCTTCCGTAACAATTCGAGCATTAATTTTAATTAAATCTTCCCGATTGATACCTGGTTTGCGTGGTAGGCCGGCAGTAATGACTATGATGTTGGAGTTAGCCGTATCTGCATAGTTGTTTGTACCGATAATTTGGCGTTCGTGGCATTCCAATCCTCTTGCTTGCATCAAATCCAAAGCAATTCCCTGTGGCCAACCTTCGAGAATATCTAGCAATACCACATCGGCCAGATTTTTCTCAGCTATCCGCTGAGCTAAGGTACTGCCAACTTTGCCGGCACCAATAATTGAAACGCGGGTTGAAGGAGAATTTAGGGATGGGAAATGGGGAGAAGTCATAGAATTTTAGATTTGGGATTTGGGATTTTGGATTAATCGTTACCAGGCTCGGACTGGTAAGGCAGATATGTCGGAAGAGCCTCCAATTGCCCAAGGGAGGCTCTTCCTCTGCAAATCGGTTCCCAGTTAAAACCAGTTAAAACCAGTTAAAAACCAATTAAAGTTAATTAAAATCTTGGAGTTGATCTACCCGCAGCCAAATATTCGGGGTAGGGACTTTGCCAAATTTGACGAAAGCATAGTCGCCGCGAACATCGATCACTTCGCCCTTAGTGTCAAATATATAGGACGAAAAGCGCGGGTCGCTGGCTTTGGCTTCTAAACTATTTTCCAATTTTTCGCGTAGGGCGCGGACTATGCTACCTTTTTTGATTGCCATGACTTGCTCGGTTTTGTTTATAAAAGTATACAAATTTTAATCTAGATTTGCCTTTAACGGTACTTCTGACTTCTGACTGTTGACTGCTGACTGTTGACAGTTGACAGTTGACAGTTGACTTCTTCCTATATCTATATCTGACAAACGGGGCAAAAATGAGTCGATCGCCCTGATAATTTGAGCCGTTCGATCGGGATTGAGCAAGTGCGGCAAGGTTGGGCTTTGCGATTGTACACCCAAGCGACGCCGCCGTAGTTGCCGTTGACGCCTTGGACGTTGAGAAAATTGCTAAAAGTGGTGCCACCAGAATCGATCGCCTTGGACAAGACTTGAACAATAGCTGAATGGATGCGGCCAATTTGGTCTGCTGTCAAATCCGCGCACAGAGTTGTGGGTAAGACTCCCGCCACAAACAAAGTTTCGTCAGCGTAAATATTGCCCAAACCCGCCACCAGAGACTGGTCTAACAATGCGGTTTTAATTGGTCGCGCCCGTCGGTGGAGCTTTTGGGCCAAATATGCGACTGAAAAATCTGGTGAAAAAGGTTCTGGGCCCAATACTTTGAGGCCAGTGACAACGCTGGAAACCTCGGTTTCCGGGGGCACGTACCACATTTGCCCGAAGGTGCGCTGGTCTACAAAGCGCAATTCTTGGTTTCCCTCAAGGAACAATCTGATTCGCGCGTGTTTTTGCAGGGGTTCGTCGCGATGCACCCACAGTAGTTGTCCTGTCATCCGCAGGTGGACGGCCAACCAGCCAATTTTTGAAGGCGGAAGGGAGAGGGCGGGCTGGGGGAGAAGGGC
>DCSN01000183.1 GCA_002325645.1 Pseudanabaena sp. UBA1465 | reverse complement strand
CTCTAAGCACTCTTCGGCTTTTTATGCCAATACTTGCGCTGACGGCACGTTTTCCTGTGAATTTGCGGATGCTTTTCTTCGATGTGATGATGCTCTGGTTGGATGGCGATCGCTAATAGCAACAGCCCGCACAAGATACTTTTGGTTCTATGTAATGTCATATTTATTTCCATAAAAAAGTAGCCTCCCGATTGAAATCAGGAGGCTTTTGGGTGGTTAAAATCGTTACGAGTTTTAGGTGGGTTGATCCACGGCAAACTCGGCTTGCAGTCTTGATTTGTTGGCTTCGTAAGCTTGTTTTGCGGTCAGGAATGGATGGGCGATTACATAGGAGCTAAATCCACCATCGGTGCGGATAAAGCAGACTACAACTTGGTTTTCGGGTTTGTAGTCTCGAATCTGTCGCTTCTCATCCTTTTGGAATGGGTTTGGATATCCCGATTCTTTGGCGATACGCTCTGCTGTGGCTTGGCTTAGGTAGCAGCCATAGCTCTCGGAATTCAGCCATTTTTGATAGGGACTGATACCAATTTGTGATTCTTTTGATTTGCTGACATCGATGATGATCGCGCCTCTTCCTTCGCTTTCGTAGCCGTGCCATGCTACGGCTAGCAGTAGCTCTAGTAGAGTGTCAAGCGTCAATTACAGGATAGAGTCGCGCTAATTTAATCCGAGCATCTTCAGTAGTAAACTGCCAATTACATTTACAAACAAGAGCGTTTCTGCGGTTTTCCCAAGCAGCAACCTCAGATTTCAAAGTTTCTTTGTCAGGAATACGACGGTCAAGACATTGACGAGACAAAACACTCAATTCAATCTCGGCAATATTCAACCAACTGCCATGCTTAGGAGTGTAATGGAACTCAAACTTGTCGAGAATGCGCCGTGCCTCAGCAGGAGGAAATGCTTTATACAAGGAAGACTTAACGTGGGTATTCAGATTATCCTGAGTCAGCCTAATTTTTTTAGCGTTAAGATAATGTTCATCGGCTAAATACTTCATCTGATGAGCATAGTCAACTTGAGTGCGGTGGTCTGTCACTTCCACATGTCGCCAACCAGCTAAAGGCTCGAAGAACATAAATAGATTGCAAACACCCTGCCGTTCATATTCATGGTCATAACGTTCAGGCTGTCCCGCTTCTATCGGTAGCGGCTGTCTAGTTTCCGAAACCAATTGTTTGGAACTCTCATCAAAACAGACCACTGGGTAATCAGGGTCATAGGGTAGTTTATACAATTCTAGAACATCTTCCATCTGACACACAAATTCGGCATTATGCTCAGGTGGGATCACCCAACATTCCTTTAACCAAGGCTTAAGCTCGTTTTTTTTAGCACTTGCCTGACGCTTTCATGGGAAATACTGTCCACATAGCCTAATGACACCATCTTGTCTGCTAACAAGCGTAATGTCCAACGACTGCTTCCTTCTGGTGCTTCTGAACAAGCAACGGCGATTAAATGCGCTTCTATTTCTCCATCCAACTTTTTTGGGGAGTAAGTGCGCGGACGTGGATTCAATGCTGACTCTAATCCTTCTTCGACAAAGCGTTGACGCACTTGTTCGATGGTGCTAACGCTGGTATCAAGCGCTATACTTATCGCCTGATCTTTCCATCCTCCTTCTTCTCGGTTGATATCCGCTTTGAGCAGGATCTTGGCGTGATTTATTTTGGCGGCAGCGGCTTTTCCTGTTTTTGTCAGATCTTCTAAGCTCTTTTGCTCTTCTTTTGTCAGTGATACTATATATTTCTTGGCTGGCATATTTTCAACTATTAGATAACCCATTTATTATCGGTTAATTTGTTGTTGACTGTCCACTAGGTTTACGCGAATGAATTCTACATGGCTTTGCCGCGATTCACTGCCACTGGGTAGGTCGGATATGTTGTATTTCAGGCTCATTGTTTCGGGCTTTCTCCTCAAATTAATTTTCTACAAATCTCCTGCTAAGGATTTTTATAGGGATTGTAGTTTCTGAAAAATATTCCAGCTTTTTGGATAGAAAATTACATCTCAAAGCAATGGAATTTTGACGTTACTACAAATTTGTGTCAAACTCTAGGTATTATTTAATATTAGCTAAGTAATTGACACATTATAATGCTGCTAGAGCAATCTAAAAAAGAACAGGTGCTTGAGCTTATCCGTGAACTCGGTGTACTTAGACCACGAGATCTTGTGACCTATGGCATCCATCGGGAGTATCTACGCCGCCTCGAACAACAAGGCGAAATCGTGCGATCGGGGCGGGGGATTTACTTACTGCCTGATACTGATCTTTCTGAGCATTACACTATGGTCGAGGCTTGTAAACGGTTTCCTAATGCTGTTGTTTGCCTACTATCGGCGCTGCGTTTTCATAACATCACTACTCAAGCTCCTTTTGAGGTCTGGCTAGCGATTGATCGCAAAACTTGGTCACCAAAATCATCTATGCTTCCTCTCCGAATTGTTTATATGTCCGATCAAGCTTTTTCTTCTGGCATTGATAAGCATCAGATTGCTGGTGTCACTGTCCCAGTTTATAGCCCAGCTAAAACTGTTGCTGATTGTTTTAAGTATCGACACAAAATTGGATTGGATGTTGCTCTGGAAGCTCTCCGAGAATGCTGGCGAGAACGCGCGGCTACTCTTGATGAAATCTGGCATTTTGCCAAGATTTGTCGAGTTAGCAATGTCATCCGTCCTTATCTAGAGTCTCTAGTATGAGCGATAACCAATCGTTTGCTCTTGCTGCATCTATTCGCGATCGCCTCTTGAATATTGCTAGAGCTAACCAAGAAGATTTTCAAGGTGTTTTGATTCGCTATGCTATAGAGCGCTTACTTTATCGTGTCTATCAATCTCAGTATCGAGATAAGTTTGTTCTCAAAGGGGCGATGCTGTTCATACTATGGAGCCAAGAGCCTCACCGTGCTACTCAAGATCTCGATTTGCTCTGCTATGGCGATAATACTGTTACGCATCTAGAGCAGGTCTTTCGTGAAATATGTACAACTCAGGTTGAGGAGGATGCGCTTGAATTCCAATCTGCGACTGTTCAAGGTATCCAAATTAAGGAAGGTCAAGCTTATCAGGGAGTACGCATTAGGTTAAATGCGATCTTGATTGGTTCGAGAACTCGCATCTCTGTTCAGATTGATATTGGGTTTGGTGATTCCGTTTTCCCAGGCATACAGACCATTGAGTTTCCCACGATCTTAAAAAATTTTTCATCTCCTGTTCTCAAGAGCTATCAACGCGAAACAGTTATTGCGGAGAAATTTCAGGCAATGGTCACTCTCGGTATTGCCAATAGTCGTATGAAGGATTTTTACGATATCTGCTATCTTGCTCAGCATTTTTCTTTTGATGGTCAAGTCTTGAGCCAGTCTATTCAGGCTACTTTTGCCAGACGCTCAACTCCTATTCCTACGGGGATTCCTCTGGCTCTCAGTTCTGAGTTTTTTGAGGATGTGTCAAAGCAAAAACAATGGCAAGGTTTCCTGAAAAAGGGAAAACTTAAATTAGCATCTCAAGAGCTTTATGAGGTTGTTCGGATTTTACAGGTTTTCCTTATACCGCCTATGGAGGCGATCGCAGAAGGCGCTTCTTTTAATCGTATTTGGACTCCATCAGGTTTGTGGCAGCTAATTACTACGGAATCAAGCTGATTTGTTTGACTCTCATTAACATTACTTAACCTTTTAACCTGAAATGAAAACAACCACAAATCACTCTACTGAACTTCTCGCTTACTATCGCCAGATTAGTACGGAGATATTTAGTGTGGTTAATCAGAATGTGGATGATCGCTTAATAACTATTTGTCTTTGCTAAGGAACATATTCTTAAAAGCGATCGCCGATAACCTTTCGGAACTCAACATCGAAGTTAGTAGGAAGAAAGTGTAGGTTGGGTTGAACGAAGTGAAACCCAACAAATTAAGGTAAGATCAGCGATCGCACTTACTCCTTTCAAGAAAGATAGGAGTTAAGTGTTCAGGAATACCCTGTAGCCTGATTTGAACACACCCCAGTTTATATGCTTCTTTGAATGTACGCCCTGCTCCTAACGCTTGATAAAAACCAATAGCAAAAGCAATTGCGGCTTTGTCACCAATAGCTTGATTCATACCGATAACATAATCGATGTGTTTAACAATAGCAACTGCTTGAACTTCAGAGTAACAAGCGTTGAGAAATACACATTTAACTTGATTTGAAAATTGCTCAAATAAAGCTGCTACAGCATCAGGTGAAACCAGATGTACCTGTCCTATTTTATCCTCAAAACATAACTCACCACTAGCTAAACCATGTCCAGAAAAATGTACAATCTGTGGCTGCAAATCTAATAGTAATTGGCTAATGTCTATGGGTCGAACAGACATTCCTGGAACTAGTCTAAACCGCTCTCTTAATTTTGCCAGTTGAAGCTTATCATTAACTTCTCTAAATTCTTCTCCAAGTCTTAATCTTGAGGCATCAGATGGATCGGCTGATAACATTAAAACTGAGATTATGTCACTTAGATTTGCAGCAACTGTTGGAGTGGACATTCTATTTAGAATGAAATTCTCGTGATGAATTATCTTATTAAAGAGTGAAAGCTCTTCTATTTTATATCTGACAAATATGTTTTCCATGTCAGCCATACGGAAGTCAGTGCTAATTTCATGAAAACCCAAGATATTTTCTCTTTCCAAAATGTAGAAAAAACTTTTACAAGCTTTGGCTTCCTCATAGTGCAAATAGATTTCCCTTTCTCTAGATTCATAAATAAATTTTCTCAAATCAATCTTATCAAAAGTAGATTCAAAAATTGTTACTTCTTCATCTTTTTTTGGTGGCAGAGACTTCCACTCTCTTATATCTGTTAAATTACTCAACAAGCCTCTAAACAATAAATTTATCTTCTCAACATCTGTTGAGTTTATAGCTCCTTCCATCCGAGAATTCTTTAAGGATATCCCATCATCCTCTCGCAGAAAATCGTCAACCAATTGCTGAACGGAATTTAGATGTTTTTTGATTTCTGCGTTTGTTATGTCACCAGAAATCTTCAAATCCAACTTCTTTCCATTACTTGCTTCAATTTTAATGGAAATGGGAGTATCTTCTGAGGCAGTAATCTTACTTTTTCTCTCTTGTATATTTAGTATGAGGTTGACTATCTGGACAATTGCGATTACCCCACTAAAAGTAACTGAAAGCACAGGCAATACCTGCTCTGCTTCAATGCTATCTGTACGAAATTCAGAGATTTGAGTCTTGGCTAGAATTTCTTTTTCTCGAAAAATCTCTGTACTTGACGATTCGATTTTCTTTAATTCTTCGTATGAGCCAGAGATTTTCATAGAGGTCATTTTTGCGCTCTTCCTGTATCTAAGTGGGATAAGTAAAATTCTACTCACAAACATCAAAACATCACGACAAGCCTCAAGTCACACTGTTGAGCTTATCGATAGTGCGATCGCTGATCTTGTAGGTTGGGTTAAGGAACGCAACCCAATTGTGAGAAATTATAACCTCATAGATTCATGGGTTACTGGAAAGATCTTGCTTCTGCTTAAGTTTGCCTCCCACCTCCCACTCATATGCAATTCTTTTACAGGCATCCTCAGTGAAAAGCGGAGTTACCATTATTAAATCATACTCATCCAATTCCTCAAGAAAACGTTTAGTATTTGCATCAATAGGACATGTAGGTGGAAAAGAATCGCCCATAATAGCAAGATCTACACGTTCAATTATTTCGTCATGTAGATGATGATAGCTACGACGAACAATTTCTAGAAAACAAACATCAGGTAGCTGAACAATCTCTGCAATAACTATATCTGGCTTTAAATACTCACCATATTTTTGTTTAAGGTTTGGCAAGATTTCAACGCGATTAGAAAGTTTTATCTCTTGTACACCATGAGTAATAGCTTCTCCTTGCAGCGCTCGAATAGCTTCACGAACGGGAACTCTGAAGAACTCCCTGTTTGGACTAACGCGATAACCAGCAAATCGCTTATGCAATCGGCTCTCAACTAACTCACAATCGGAAACCAACTCATCATAAATCACAATAAAAGGAGTTGGTACTCCAGTACTAGATAACTGTTTTGCTCTAAGCTCAGAAGTTTGAGTAGTTAATCCAATTTTGACTTGATCAGGGAAAGATGGATTGAGCAAAATATAAACAAAACCTTCAGCCATAACCCTATGTTCAGTAAAAGCTAATTAACACAACTAGATACAAAAGATATCATTCGGTACATAAAATAGGGCATATCATACAGAAAAATTCTGCCTAAGATCCTGCTTTAGGGTAATTATACGGGATTTTTCTGCCTAATCATCTAAATAGGCAGATTAGGCAGAAGTTTTTAGGCAATATTTATTTAGAACAAAAAGATACAAAAAGATATTTTTATTTACATATATCAACGCGACCTTTTTAGTTACACATCGCGTTAAAAATAGAATCAGAAAGAATCGGAAATAAGAAAACCATGAAACTATATATGCCGATCGCCATTCACAGGAATTTCAATCTCAACAGTGCTAACAATCTGCGCGATTTGTTCCAGCCAGTTATCAGCGTCACCTGATACCCAATCCTCAAACTGTCTCGGCAACAATGCCTCCACGATCGCTGTTGATGGTGGTTCCAACTTTGCGACTACAGAATCACGTTGCCAAAATATCTCTCTTGAGTCAGTCAATTCCTCATCATCAAGATTAGGATCTTGATCGTCATTATCCACGGGTGCTTCGTTAGCAATTGCGTCAAACAGTTGCTTGAGAAACTCTAACCGATTTGCTTTTTCGTGGTATGTCTGAAGCTGATCGAACGGCTGACTGACTCGCTTTTGCAAGATCGGTAGTTCTTGCCGATCGCGTTCAAGAGTTTCTTGGGCTGTACTCAATTTGGCAGCGATCGCATTTCTCACCACATGCAAAAGAGAACTATGCGGATTGTGGCAATCAACATTAAATTCATAGCCTGAACTAATGCTCATACCAATCGAGCCATTCACCTCAGAGCCAAATCTACTCAGATACACGTTCAGTCCTGCAAATTGTCCGATTTGGATTTGAGTTAACCGATAGCTATCTCTCAGCTTTTGGAATTGTTCAGAAATATGATCGGCTATCAGTACGGCTTTATCCAACATCACACCGCGATCGCTGATGAATTGCTTCAGGTTGGCTTTAGCGACGGTGGTTAGGTCTGATTGAATATGTTGAATGTTGGCAGGATGGTTGGTATTTACCATGTCAGCTAGATACTGAATCTTGGATTTATCCCTAAACTGCGTATCGTTATAGGCTTGCAATTGCATTCCTAGTCCTTGCAATTCGGCTTCGAGGGTAGCACGTTCCATAATCAGTGGATCGCCCGATGCGATCGCTTTCATTTGGGCGGCGTTGAGGACAGTCTCATCAATGTCTTCGATGGTACGATGGGTGCGATCGCCCGACATCACCTGCGAAATCATCCTCTGCTTATTCTCAATCGCTTGCCATAGAAACAAATTACATCTATCTTCACCTTTTAAACTTTCGAGAGATAAGGCGATCGCTGTCAACATCATTAATCCTAATCCTGTCCGCCAGAGGATTTGCCAGATGAGGGGGAGAGAAGTCACTAACGATTAGCAGAAATTTCAGCAAGTAGTTGAATATGAGTTCTACCTAATTTTGGTGCAAGGATGATCGCAATAATATTTGCTCTTTGATATTTACCTGTCTCTATGTTGTTGGCACTGGTTTCTAAAGAAGTGATGAATGGCTACAAGGCTTATCCAGTAAGGATTTATGCTAATTGAGTAGCAATATCTGTGAAAAGCTTACCCAAAAAGGCTTTGAGTGACTCACCACTCTTTAACAGTTCAGTACCAACATTTTATATACAGATGAATAATCAATATACAGAACCTAGAGGATAAACGATATACAATGTCAACTCGCAAATTCATGCAGGACAAGGTTGTAAAAATGAAGAAGAAAGCCTCTCTCTAACAGCGAGTCTTGAATTTAACACTTGTCTACCTTCACCAGTGATTTGATAGTACTTCCGTCTAGCACCGCCTCGCTCTTCAGGTCGATCTTCTCCCCAATAAGAAGCAACAAAACCTTTGATTTCCATGCGATGTAGAGTTGGGTAGATAGAACCTTCTTTAATTTTTTTCTGTCCTTCGTGTGCTTTTTCCAAATACTTAATGATCTGCAAACCATACATATCATCTTGAGAACGCAATATAGTTAAAATGTCTTCTTCAAGAGCAGAGAGTTTGAAAATTAGTTGAGTTTCCATCTTTGTTTTCCTTAAATAGATCGTTGTTAGAAAGTAGAATTATTAAATCTGCTATTGGGCTTTCTTAGCGAGGCGAGCCTGTGTAAAGTACTCATCTGGATAAGGAAGCTAGCTGAATCCTCATTTGTCTTATTGATTGATATTGCTTATCTTTGTCTGCTTCGAGCTTTTGTATCTTCTGCCTGTTTTTTGTAATTTGTTGATTAATGCGTCGTTCTACTTCCATAAAACGACTGTTACGAGTTTCAAATTCTTGTCGTTTTTCAGCATAGACTGGTCCTTTGCCTGTTTTAAGAGTCCCATTTGTGCCTTCATTCTCTTCCCTAGATTCCTTATAGGCAACATCTCTCCTTTGTTGTTCAGCTTTTAATTCAGTTTCTAGTTTTTGATTTTCTTGTTCTAGTAGTAGGACAAATTTTTCGTGTGCTTTGATCGCTGCAATTGTATTTTCTTCAGCGATTTGTCTCGCAATCGCTGATTGAAAAATTTTGGTTTCAAGTGGCATGGTGATTACAAGTGCAATAAATGCTGCCTTCAGAATTCTTACTAAAGCATTCATAAACTGTTGCCAGTTGCGCCCTTTTTCCTTACGAGTCGTTGAGACAATGGAGCGATCTAGAGTGAAAATCATCAGAGCATAAACTAGACCGATCGCAATAGCTATCTCTCTCGATTTGAAAATTGTGTAAAGGGCATAGCTACCACTTATAAAAGCTAAAAATGCTGTAAACAGAATAAAAGTACAGAATAAAAGAAATTTCATGCTAATTTTTCTCCAATATTTTTTGCAGTCAACGATTTAATTGATTTATATTGAAACTCTAATTCGTGGTAAGGAAGTAACCATCTCGCTTATTCAGTCACCGTAGTTTCAGAATAGACTAAATCATATACAAACTTACTTCTATAGCGAATCATACAAGCAACTACTGCACCAAGTTTTGATCGCTGATGGATGATCGCGTTAACTAATGAAATATTAAAATCTTTCACTCTTGACATTCCAATTTGATAAACTCGATTAAGAGACCGACTAACATGATGACATCTATTTACAAAACTGACCAAACCAGAACAGTCTTGACGTTGTTTTTTGTGTTTAGACTGTTGTTCAAAGGGAATATTTAGAACTCTCAAATCATCATTTAGATTGGTTACGCTCCATGCCGTACCTCTACCTCTCGAATCACATGGAGTCCATACATTAGTCCTTGAATTGACACCATAATGAAAATTGAGACAGTATTTAGTAGTTCTATTCTGCAACATTGTGTAGTTAGCAACACTAATTATTGTACTTCTTATTCTATCGAAATTTTGATCTGAATCACTTTTGCACAAAGACCAATTGATCATTTCAGGATTGGTGTCATAGCGACGAAGGTTGTTATTTGTATTCAGATGTCCACTATTGTAGCAGTTAGATCCAGTGAAACAACTTCCATCTCGATTCGCCTCTCTCACAATAAAGTAAGTATTGTCATTTCGGATTGAGGTTATCTTATCGACAATTCCCATATGTCCAAAATTACAGTCAGTATAAATTGCATCACATTGAGGATTACATTTCCAACCGAATCCAATATTTCTATAGATATCCTTCGCATTACTCAAGATGCTAGTAACACCAAAGCAATTTTTGACATAACCAGTACATTGGCAACAGTCAGCAGCTACGCTAGGACGAGAAAAGCAAGCAGAAGTAGAAGAAAGTAACAATGTCATTCTGCGGCGATAATTTGCGGCGTTGCATATGTATATGTTCATAATGATGTTCAAATATAAAAGATTGAAATCCTCAACTGACAAGGGTTTTAGTCCACAATCATTATCTATTGACGTTTGCTTATTCTGAATATACGCAAGGCGAGAATTTGTCCTGTTGTTAAATCTTGGCATGTTTTTTTTTGTTGGAATTTATATTAGTCAAACTTAATCTAGGTAAGTATGTTTTGTCAAGTACTTGACAAAAATAGTATACATTGATAGTTTACAATATATTCTCTAATAAAAAATATTATGGTTGAAAGTTTTATTGTCTGGTCACTCCAAATCCTCACAACACTTGTGGATAAATTAATGTATTTGGTGCTGTACCGTTTTGGTAAATATGCTTTTTCGGCAATTCGTAGGATTGTCAGATATCTCGACTCCCATAAAAATCCTTTGCTCAAAGGTAATAATCATATCGAACACGAAACTCGTCTCAATGTCCTCATCCAAAAAATGGATGAAGAAATAGAAGAACTCTTAGGCGACAAACGCCAAAGTATCAACGAGTTAATCCAGTCGGGGGCTACGTCACAGGAAATTACTCGGAAACACTTCGACTATTGCTTGGCAATAATCGGGGTGTTTTTTGTTCATGCTGTTAATATTTGCATTTACGCGAAAAGCACCACCAAGATTCAGAGCAATTCACCAAAGCGTAAACGTAAGCCTTAACTGAAGGATTCAAGAAAAAAGGGGGCAACTTAGCCTCCTTTTTTCTTGACTTTAGTGTGGTAATTTTTCTGTCGAATCGCCGCTAGGCTACTTCTGGCTCCTTGAACCATTGATTAATCATGATTGGCTCTTGGTTAACGGTATGCTTACCTGATGGGGATGTCTTGACCCAACTAGGATATTTGTAATCCTTTGCAGTTGTTAGCTTTCGTTCCGCTTCGGTTAATTTACGGAAAAGAAGAATATCGGCTACAACCGCCGTATTGGAGAATCGTTTAAAGGCGATATCTGGCAACCGTATTGCGGTGACTAATTCTAACTTTTCGGCTAGATGTCTCCTGAAACCTGTGCCAAGCGAGTCAAGGGTAAAACAACTGGAAATCAGACACAGCAAGCCATTCTCGCGCACTAGATCGGTACATTTAGCAAAAAAATAGTTATGCACGCTCAGATTCAGGTGGGCATATCGGGAATCAAACAGCTTGTAATTGCCAAAGGGGACATTGCCGATCGCTAAGTCAAAGCTGCTATCTGATAGGCTGACTTTCTCAAAACCTTGAGCATAAATCTGAGCTTCTGGATAAAGCAATCTTGCGATTTGGGCAAAGGTGGGATCTAGCTCTACGCCTACCCATTGCGATCTGATTCTCATATTCTGAGGCTGGCAACCCATAAAGGATAGGGTGTTGCAAGCAGGTTCAAGGATCGATCCACCTGTAAATCCAATCGCAGCGAGTAAGTCCCACATGACGCGGATGACTTCAAAACTGGTTTGGTAGGCGGTGGCGGTGGCTGATTTGGCGGCTTGGATTTCGGCAGTTGTGAGCAGTTGGCAAAGTCTTTCATAGCATCGGTACTGCCATGTGTTTCCTTGATGGTTCGCTCCCACCCAGATATCGGTGAGAGTTCCCCATCCCGATGCTTTGGCTAGTTCTATTTGCTGGTCAGGTTCGCCGATTTGGATGGATTTTGATAGGGCGATCGCCTCTACTGTTGCTTCGGCTTTTATTCGTAGAGAACTATCAAAATGCTCTTCGATTTCTGGGGTAATTTCAAACATGATTTTCGCAACCAAATTTTTTCTCTAGCAATGGCGCTAGCCATAAAAAACAAGTTGCATGGCGCTAGAACCATGCAACTTGTTTTTATTTCCCACTACTAGACCAGCAATGGATAGCCCGTCGATGTGGATCGGGGATTGCACAATGTGGATGCTTGCAATCAAATGTCACTACTTCTCCGCCTGTAAGAGTAATCCATTGTTCTTTTTCTTCAGAATCTGGTGAATAAGTTCCGCTTCTTTCTCTCATACCAAAAGAGCATTTGCCTAAATTAATTGTGCTAGCCAGAGCTTTTGCATAGGATGCGTCTCTATGCCAATTAATTCCGCTTGCTTGTTCTCCTGAGTAGGTAACAAGAATAAAGTCAACCTTGAAAGGCATTATTAGTTCGCAAAACTTGGTTATTCTGGCATCTTGATATGCCTTTTTTGCTGTTTTTAAAGTATCTTGAGTTGCGAATAATTGCGGCTCTACTCCAATCCACTGAATCTTTCGATTTCTCGCATAGTTGCTTTTATCTTCTTTCATCGGAATTGTTTGCAAATGTGTAATGATTTGAGAAATGACGCTGGGAGACAAATTTTTGATTATTTTCATGGGAATCGCTATGTAATATCGCGAACCTTTGACGCGATAGCGTAATTTGAGAAAAATTTTGTTTTAAAAATTTTATCTTTTGGTTTTCAATACTAAAAAAAGGCAAGACTTTAGCTGTCCTGCCCTTTGCTCGTATTGGCGAAAAAATCCTTTAGTTAGCTTTGCCTTTGGTTTTTAGCCAATCACTTAGGTCGGCGATCGTCTCTAAGTCAAATAATGCTTCAGCTAGATTTTCTAGTTGTTTTGCCGATAGTTTATTTACCTTGCCCCGCAAACTTGGGCTAATCTGTCCAAACTTACGATTGAGCAGACGCAGTAGCATCGTAGCTTGCCCCTTTATCAGTCCGCGCTGCTCACCTAGCTGTAACCCGCGCTGCTCACCACGCTGTTCGCCTTCTTCTCTTGCCTCTTGATATACACGAGTCTGCTTTAAATCGCTGTATGTAAACATTGCCTCAATCTCCTGACGATTTAGTTTTGGAAATTTATAAACCAATACAGTCTCTATTAATTCTAATACCTGCTCTTGAATTTCGGGATCGTTTTCTTGCTCAATTTTATCGCCCAATCGTCTAGCCATAGTTACGGCTTGACTTTCAGTAGACAAGATTAGCTGAATAATATTGATCGCAAAGGAGTCCGTCTCCCGATCTACCAAGTCTTCCAAGTACACTCTGAGTATCCTCTGGCAGTTGAGCATCTCCTGCACATGGCTTCTTGGCTCTGGCTCATAGCTACGCCTCGCAAAGATGGCGATCGCTTTCCAATCTTGCTCAGGACGAGATTGATTCAGGTATAGATATATTTCCGATAAGTACTCCCAGTAAAAGTCTTCCTTTTGCTGAAATTGCACTTCTATTAAATATATCGGTTTGTCTTTCGCTTTTGGGATAAATATTCCATCAAAGCGAAAGGCTTTCTCTTTCACTTCCACTGAGCTAAATTCATAGCCCTCTGCTTCCGAGATCGGGCGTTCGATTAGCTCAAATAGCAAGCTGTGAAAGGCGTTAAATAATTGATAGAAAAGCGTGTCAGTCCTCATAATTACTTAGCCTAGCAAAGTTTTGACCTTGTGCAAATTGTTTTTCATTATTTTATTTTTTTAAAGAATAGATAATGAGAGAATAAAGCGATCGCTCTATCCTCTCTAATTTCTAGGCTGCTACGAGTTCGCAAACTATGGTCTTTTGTTGTGTAGTCAGGGATGCAATATATTCACCGACTATGACTTTGGCGGAGTCCTTGGCGACTAGTCCTAAAAGGTATGGCTTTTTCCTGCTATTTCTCACGACTTCAATTTGATATCTACCATCCTGCTCGCGTTGAGATACAACAATGGAAATACAGGCGTGTTCTCCATTGCCTGTCCATTTAGTTGATGCGAGTTCTCCATACTGCGCTCCGACTACTTGCAGTCGCATGAGCTGGTTCTCATGGAGGCGATCGCATACTTCGGGCAGAAACATATTGAAGACAACGCTTGCAGTACCATGATCGCCGTTATGACTGGCTTGCCACATGGCGGCACTACAGGTTTGGGCGGTTTTCTCGCTTTTGTTCCGTAGTTTCTCGCCTAAGCCTTTTGCCCATTCCACGGCGGCGCGGAGGATTTTCTTCCGTGATTCCCGATCGCTTGATAGTTTCATTGCTTCCCTAATCTTGCTGGTATATTCATCGCGGCGGGCGATCGCTCTTTTGTAGAGAATCTCGCTTGGTTTGACAAATAGTTCGCGAAATTCGAGCAGGGTGCGCTCATGTAAATCTACAGGTTGCCAGATTGCATTCACGGATTGAATCAGGAAGGAAATCGGATCGCTGTATTCTCCATTGGCTACCAAGGTTCGGGCGGGCATTTTGCATCTCTGTTTGGAGTCGTAGTAGCTGCCATATACACCTTGCTTCTTGCGATCGATTAGCCAATCCAGTTTTGGTAGGCTTTTGCCGACTTCATCTAGAAAGGTTTGGTCGTGGCTGAGGTCAGATTTGAGCCGATCTACAGCAACTTGCACTTCTTGGGCTAAGCCTGCAATGTATTGATGATTGCCTGTTGCCCATGCGGTAGCTAGGTAATAGGTAATCAGTCCAATTTGGTTTTCGGTCGATCTGAGCGCAACTTCGGCTAATGTGCCTTGCACTGCTACTTTGTCGGGTTTATAGGTGGTGGGCTTGATGTGGTGTTGACGGATTTCTTTGGCGATTTCAGGTAGTTTCTTGACTGATTTGACACAGAAGGTATCACCGTCAAAGTCCATGCCACAGTAGTCACGCGCTTCGTCTGGGTTCACATACATGGTTCCCTGTTGGTTGAGTCCTTTGATGTGCTTGTTTGTCCAGATTTGCAAGTCGTTGCGATCGCGGATGGGATAACGAAATCCGACATATTCGCCTTGTGGCAGTTCAGGGATGCACATTTCCAGTTTTCCTAATTCTGGGCAGGGTTGTGCCATGAAGCTAGAAAAGTTGATACCGCCACTGGTAGCAAGGGTTAACCACCGTCTTCTTACTAGGTCTTCAATCTTTCTCACCACATAGGGATGTTCTAGCAGTTGTCCATAGATGTCATGTTTGAGGATTTCCGATAGGATTTTGCCATCGGCTTCTTCTTCGCGTTCTTCTTCAGGTTCGTCTACTTTCACCCATTGTTCGGTTTGCACTAGTTGGCAGAGTTGTTTGACATCAGATTGGGCTGCTACTAATGTTTCGGCTTTGAGTTGGGTGATTGGTAAGACATCATGGGCGATCGCCTGTTGGCTGAACCATTGCCAAACGGTATAGGAGGTCTTGACGCTGCGCTTTTGGGCGAAGTTGACGATTCCTAGTTTCAGGCTGGCTACTTGTTGGATTCCTAATGTCGGTTTATGTCCTTTAAAACATGATAAGGGCATTACTAAGTCCACTCCTTGGGGTAGGTTTAGTTCTACTTGCAATGTCCCTTTGGCTACCCATGCGTTGGTTATTCCTGCCCGAAATTGGAATGGTTTATTCGCTGGGATTGTAAAGTCTTCGCTTTGGCGAAGTTGATTTAACAATTCATGGCTGATTTTGATCTTGGTATGATACAATTACGCACTGACTAAAAAAGAAAATATAAAAAGAAAATATAAATTCAAACCAAAATATGTCTGATTTGATAAGTAAAGAGCAAACAATACAAGAAATCGAAGGTTTAATTTCTGCTTTCAAAAGCCAGATAGACTATTATAGAACTTCAAAATATAAAGAAGCACAGCTACGGATCGATTTTATCAATCCTTTATTAAAAGCTCTGGGGTGGGGTGTTGACAATAAAATAGGCAAATCTCAAATTTATAGAGATGTCGTTCAAGAAGAATCAATTGATGTAGAGAATGCGGGATCAACAACAAAAAAGAGTCCAGACTATACATTAAGAATTGAGGGGAGCCGAAAACTATTTATAGAAGCCAAACAAGTATCTATAAATATTGAAAAATCAAAAGAGGCTGCATTCCAAACTAAACGTTATGGATGGAGTGCAAACTTAGGGATCTCAATCCTTACTAATTTTGAAACTCTAGTTGTTTATGATTGTCGTGATAAACCGTCATTAGAAGATGCTCCTACTGTAAGTAGACACAAAGTATTTTATTTTGAAGAATACATTTCTAGATTTGACGAATTGATAGAATTACTGGGATTTGAATCTATCAACTCAGGATATATTGACAAATATTTCGCTTTATCTGAGCAAGATACCACTCCATTTGATAGCTATTTTCTCTCACAAATTGAAAGTTGGAGAAAGAGTCTAGCTACTAGCATTCAAGAAAGTAATCAGAACAACAATCAAATCGATGAAGAAAGCATAAATTTCTTAGTTCAACGTCTATTGAATCGAATAATATTTTTAAGGATTTGTGAAGATAGAGAAATTGAAAAATATGAAACACTAAAAGAAATTTCAAATTACGATGAGTTAAAAACTATTTTTAGAGAATCAGACAAGAAATACAATTCAGGTTTGTTTGATTTTATTGAAGATAACCTATCGTTAAATATTAATCTTAACGAAGAAACTTTGCTAAATATTTTCCGAGAACTATATTATCCAATTAGTCCATATGATTTTTCAGTAGTAGATCCTCTGATACTCAGTCAAATTTACGAGCAATATTTAGGAAGTAGAATTGCTATTTCAGATGTTCTAGAAGTAAGTATTATTCAAGAACCTGAAGTCGTTGAATATGGAGTAGTGCCTACGCCGAAGCTAGTGGCAAAGCAGATAGTTTCAGAAACTTTAGAAAAACTGTTAAATGACAAGTCATTAGAACAAATTAAAGAGCTGAAAATAGCTGATATTTGTTGTGGTTCTGGTACGTTTTTAATTGCTTTGTATGACTATTTAATTAAGGAACATACCAATCTACTGATAGAGAATGGAATTACAAATCTAAGCTTAAGCGAAAAGCGAGAAATATTAACTGAGAATATTTTTGGTGTTGATATTAACCCCTATGCTGTAGAAGTCACTCGTTTTAGTTTGTTATTAAGACTGCTTGAGCATGAAAATGCTGCAACTGTTGCTGATTATCTTCAAACACACAAAGTAAAAGTTCTACCAAACCTCAGTGAAAACATTAAATGTGGTAACTCATTAGTGGATGATCACTTTTACGATTATGATGAGTCTGCTATTGACAATAATGATTTACTCTATAAGATAAAACCATTTAACTGGGAAGATGAGTTCAGTTTTTTTAGGGATAAGCAAGGATTTGATGCAATCATCGGGAACCCTCCTTATGTACGAATCCAAAACTTAGTAAAATACTTTAAGGAAGAAATAGATTATTACAGAAGTTCCGAATCACCTTATTCCGTATCAAAGAAAGATAACTTTGATAAGTACTATCTTTTTGTTGAAAGAGCCATTACATTAATTAACCCTCATGGAGTTGTTGGATATATTGTTCCCCACAAGTTTTTCATTGTAAAAGGAGGTAAGAAATTAAGAGCATCAATCACCAACCAATGCGGTATCGTCAAGATAATACATTTTGGCACAACACAAGTTTTTCCAAAAAGACAGACATACACAGCAATAGTTGTCATTACCAAACAAAAAGGGGGGGAACTAATTTTCAAAAGAGTATCAGAACTTAGGAATGAGTCTTCTTTTGATAATATAAGTACTATTAAGTATAACCAAAACAAATATTCAGATACCCCTTGGATATTTTTAACACAAGAAGCAGAAGCACTCTTTAATAGGGTAAAAACTCAAAATACAACAACTTTAAATGAAATAGCTGATATCCCTGTTGGACTTCAAACTAGTGCTGATAATATTTATATTCTCCATCCAACTACAGAAGATACAAATACAGTAACAATTGATGATAACGGGAACACATGGGAGATTGAGAAAGAAATACTTTTACCATGTCTCTATGATGTCCGATTAGACTTATTTGATACTCCAATTGCTAATTCTTACATTATCTTTCCATATAGAATAGACGAAGATCAAGCTTTAATTTATTCTGAGCAAGAAATGAGCCAACAATTCCCGCTTTGTTGGAAATACCTTAGTCACCACAAAACAAAACTTTCGGCACGAAGTTTTAATGATTCTAGAAATATTCAATGGTATCAGTATGGGAGAAGCCAAAGTTTAACAAGGTTCCATAATACAGATAAGCTGATTTGGAAAGTACTATCTCAAGAGGCTAGTTATACCTATGACAACTCAAACCTTCAATTCACTGGTGGTGGCAATGGACCATATTATTCTCTAGTTTCCAAAGGTGAATACTCGCTATTTTACATCTTGGCAATTCTATCTCATCCACTAATTGAAGCTATAGTAAAATCTGGAGCAAGTGAGTTTCGAGGTGATTTTTATTCTCATGGGAAACAGTTTATTGAGAATATACCTATACGAGTAATAGATTTTAGTTCTAACGATGATCTGACAATATATAACAAATTGATCAAAGAGACTAAAGAAATCATAAAAACCCGAAAAGACATTCAAACAACCAATATTTCCTCCAAACAATCTGTTCTAGAAAGGAAATATACTAGGCTTAGAAAATCTCAAATAGATGCAATTAATTTGTTGTATAACATTTCATCGGAGGAAGTTTTATCAGTTCAAGGAGATAAATTATTCTTTGCTGAGTTAGATAAAGAAGATCAAGATTAATATGACTGAAATAACGGAAAAAATAGACAATCAAAAATTAACAGGTGGTTACTATACTCCTCCTGAAATAGCTAAGTTTATTTGCGACTGGGCTATTACTTCTAATACAAATACAGTATTGGAACCTAGCTGTGGAGATGGTAATTTTATTGAGGCTTGTATAAATCGATTCAAAGAAATTGGTTTGCATCAAGACAACTTATACGGACATATTAAAGGTATCGAATTAATCAAGAATGTAGCAATTAAAGCTAGTTTAAGAGCTTCTAATTTAGGACTCAACTCTGACTCTATAGTTAATTCTGATTTTTTTTATTATATATCGAATAATGAAAAGGAAACTTTTGATGTAGTGGTTGGTAATCCTCCATTTATCAGATATCAAGACTTCCCAGAAATTCATAGAAAATTAGCGATCAAAATGATGGAAGATTTAGGTCTACATCCTAATAAACTAACAAATATTTGGTTGCCTTTTTTAGTGATATCGTCTTCAATTTTATCTGAGAATGGCAAGTTGGGAATGGTAATTCCAGCAGAGTTATTTTCGGTAAAATATGCAGCAGAAACTAGAATATTTCTATCTAACTTTTTTAAACGAATTACAATTGCTACTTTCAAAAAGCTAGTGTTCTCGGGTATTCAGCAAGAAGTCGTCTTGTTATTATGTGAGAAATCAGTCAAAGATAATGAAGGAATTAGAGTTATTGAATTTGAAAAACTTGAAGACATGGTGAATTTTAATTTCACTAAAATCAACAATATAAAAGCTAAGACAATCGATCATACTTCAGAAAAGTGGACTAAATATTTCCTTGATAATAAAGAAATTAATTTATTGAGAAGAATCAAAAAGGAAAATAATATACGTCTTTGTGGGGAGATCATGAGCGTTGATGTAGGCATCGTGACAGGTTGCAATGATTTTTTTATGCTTAATCAATCTGATATCGAGAAATGGAATCTTCAACCTTATATTCAAAAAGTTGTGAGTAGATCCAATCAGTTGAAAGGGATTAGTTTTACTGATAATGATTTTGCGACTAATAGCTCAAATGATCTAAACACATACTTATTCATTCCACCAAACGTTGATTTCAAAGAGCTTCCTGAAGTATGTAAGCAGTATATTAAATATGGAGAAGAAAAAGGCTATCACACAGGCTATAAGTGTAGAAACAGAAAAAAATGGTATATTACGCCTTCTCTTTGGAATTGTGATGCCTTTGCATTAAGGCAAGTAAATGATCACCCAAAATTAATTCTAAATTTAACTGAAAGTTCTTCAACAGACACAATACATAGGATTAAGTTTCTTTCCCAGCATAATCCTCAAGATATCATGATGTCTTTTTTCAATTCTTTAAGTTTTGCCTTTTCAGAAATTACTGGAAGAAGCTACGGAGGTGGAGTGATGACCTTTGAACCTACTGAAATAGAAGAAATCCCTCTCCCTATTTGTGATGAAATAAGTCTTGATTTTGACGAAATTGATAAACTTATAAGAGAAAAAAGAACAGATGAAGTTTTGGATCTAATTGACAGATACATTTTGATTGAAAAATATGGATTTAGTCAGAATGAGGTCACACTTTTAAGAAATATATGGAGAAAGCTATCAAATAGGAGAATTAATAGAAAGAAGGGATAAAACTGGGAAAAGTTGCAGTCCAAGTCGATTACTAATGGCAACTTCAGATCCATCGGGTAGTCATGTAAAACTGGCTTCGCCTTCTTCCTGAATTGTTATAATTTTAATGACACTTTGCTACTACTCCCCAATGCCATGTCAACCATCAGTATTCATCAACTAGAACCAGACATTGCCCAACAGCTAGAACAACGCGCCGCCCAACATGGACGCACCATCGAGCTTGAAATTAAAGCAATTCTCAAAAGCGTATTAGCACCAAAAAAGCCAAGCAATATTGACCTCGCCACCGCCATTAATAAACGCTTTGCAGATTGTGGAGACTTTGAAATCCCCGAAATTCCTAGAGAACCCATGCGAGTATATTGGTTTTGACTTAGGCGTGGAATTGTTACTGAATCTGTAAAGTAAATTCTTGTATTTCTCTATTGCCAGTAGAATAATAGCTAACACTACTATCCGCAATCCTCACCACCTTTCCCATCCGCTTTGCTTTTACATTAAACTCAGGGTGACGCAACAGATTTCGGAGTAGAAGAGAGATTTCGGAAGCACGCGAATCTGGCAAATTAAAACAGACTATACAAAAATACTCACTTATCGCTACCTTTCGCCAAAAATCCCGCTCATTGATCGTGATAAAAGTAGGCTGCGCTTCCTTTCGCAACAACATAGGAATCGCTTCATCTTTAATAATCGAATTAGGGCGCAAGTCCGTAATAAAGCAAACATTACCCTGATACCATTTGCCGATCGCCTGTTCCAGATTCGCTCCTAAAAGCTGTTCATCAAGGACAATCATGCTGCACTCAAAATAGGAAGACTCTCAAGAAAATGGGTTGTCACAACTTGAATCGCTTCAGCGATCGCCTCACGCGAAACCCTTCCCCGAAAACCAAGCACAATATTTTCAACATTCTCACCCTTAGCTAATCGCTCCATCACACCCGCAATCTCAATGCGAGTGTACTTAAAAGTTGGGCGATCGCCACAAACCCCCATAGCCCGAACAACATACTGCCCTAGCGGATAATAGCTATAGGATTCGCCATTAATTATTTCAGTGACAAGCGATCTCATATAAACTTTTTCATCCAAAGATTTTAAAACAGTCATCTGTCAAACCAATAATAAACTTTCTTCTTGCCAATACCAAAGCCATATCTTTGTAATTATATCACGACAAAATCGCACCCAATTCAAATGGATTTTACGCACATCCGTAAATTTTAAAGCAGCCAAGCGATTTAAATCAAATTTCGGTCATACGCCTCACTACCTTTGCCCTTGTCTCCCCATTTGGTTTTCAGCAATAACTTTAAGAGCGCGATCTACATTCTGAGCATCTTTCACAGTCACCCGACTCTGAGCAATTTCTAAACCTTTTTGCACCAGCAATGGCACATATTCGATATTTCCTTGCTTCAAAGCTTTTGTATCTAAAGTCAACGTATCTGTAGACTGCTCCCACGTTGCCCTATATTTACCTTCATTCCCTTTGCGCTCAAACACAAGATTCCCATTTTGAGATCCCACATATTCACTCGGAGTAGCCAATACTTCCCGCCACTGTGACGCAATGTGCTGACTCAGTAACTGACCATCCTTAGACATCGCTTGCTGTGATTTTTCGGATATGCTCTCACCAGCAATAATTTCTTGGATACGATCTACATATTTCTCGCTCTTACCCAGATATTGAGCAGTTTCTCTCCATGCTTCTAGTTTCTGAATATCAGCAACAATAGAATTTGTTGTTCTCTCGATGATAGGAAATGGCACAATTTTACCATCGACATAATCTCCCAATGGCTGAAAGTGCATTCCCCATGTATTGCGATGTCCTTGGAATGTCAGTAATTCCTTAGCCCCATGCTTTTCCATACCCACCCATTGTTTCTGATATTCCCCATCAGTCAACATTTCCTGTGAGATTTTGTATTGTTTTCCCACTTGAAAAGCGACTTTCTGCTCTCCTGCATAGGCGATCGCGATATCTCCTTCCTTAAAGTTATAGGCAGCATAGGGTTCAAATCGCCGCGTGGTGTGAGATCTCCCATGTCCGCGCATTGCTTCAATACAACTATCCACGGGCAATCGATTCACTTCTCCATGCATCTTCAGAGGATAAACCATCTGAATCGGTTTACCCATTATTTCTATTGATTTTTCTAACTTTTCTCTTTGGATAGAAGTGACGATACTAACTTCAGGAATTGTTCTATCTTGATTTTCAGATTGGATTTCTAGGCAATCGCTGGTTTGAGGTATAGCTGGAATCGGAGCCGATGTAATTGCTTCGCGATCTCTAACAGGATCGTATCGCACTCCCATCGCGGCGAGATTCTTCCACGTTAACTCAACTAAACTAGCCTTGACTGCTTGCCCTTCATAAAGATAGGTAATTCCATTAATCCTACCGCCAGACTGCACTTGAGCTTTAATACCAACCTTTTCGGCAGCTAGTTTTTCCACAAATTCGGTCATGGTCGGTTGGTTCTCAGATGCTTTAGCGATCGCTTGTTTCAGTGCAGGAATAATTGCATCAAGATTGACCGCTTTCTGTACTCGCTCTGGTGACAGTCCATGCCATATTTCTGGCAGTTTGAGGGAATTGGGATCGAGTACGATGTCAGCATCTTTCTTCGTCGCCGAAAAGTTGATATTTGCTGTAAACTGCGTACCGATTGGCATATAGGCTGCATCGCTGTGCAGTACACCCATATTTTTCCAGCGATCGCCTTCTTGTACCTGTAGCACCCGCTTATCATAAATCGGACTGTCGGGGTTAGATTCTATACCCAGTCTGCATACTGCACCTTCACCCTGGGGCAATTGTTTATCTTTCAGTTCATTGGTTTCATACTGCAAGCCAATTATTGTGATTTTATCAACCCGTAGTTCTTGCAGTCGCGTGGTCACTACCTCAGTAAACATCTTGCCCGCGATCGCTCGATTATTGTTGTGCCACAACGCCGAAGCTCTGCTTTCTCGCTCTGGTTCTGGAATCGCATCACGCTGCACTTCTAAATACTTTTCCGCATCGGCAAACTTGTCGTCTATGTCGTTTCTGGATATTCCTAATTTGAACTCAAGTTTTAGATTGGCAAACATTTTGCCCGTTTCTAGGGTTTTGCCATAGGCTGCAATGGAAGCGGGCGATATCAGCCCGATGTCCACCTTATTTTCTTGGTCAATAATCGCGACAGCTTTGTATGGATATAGCTTTTCAGTTTTCCAATCTTTGTTTTTGGCAACCTGAATATCGACACTAGCTCCTATCCTTGCCATTTCCCAAATTGGTGAATCACCATCAGGATTGGTGCTAATCAGGCTAACAATTTCGATGGTGTTGCCTTTAGCGGATGTGGCGGTTAGGGCGATGCCTTCTTCATGTTCTAGTCGGCTGCGACTGGCGACTGCATCCGAAATTAGGGCATTGTATTGGGTTGACACGCTCTTTGCCCATTCAGTCTGAGCAGGTGTATGGCTGTCTTTGGGGAAAATATGGTCAAAGCGGTTGTAGTTGCGATCGCCAATCAGACTATATTCTTGATAAATCTGGTTAGCTTGCTCTACCATCCATCCGACAGGATCTTGAGTATTGGTCTTGATGCCCTCAGCACCAATGTAGGCATAGGTGTTGTCTTTGCCCTTAATCCATTCTACTTCTTTGTATTTGGCAACTTTTTGACAGAATTGATATTCATCTTCATTGACTTTTCTAGCGCTTTTGGGCGTGTCAACAGCGCGTTGTAAGTTCACCGCCGCCAGACTTTCTAGATGCCAAATCAGTCTCTCTGTCTGCGTTAAACCTGTTGCTACAGCTTTTTCTCTTTCAGGCTCAGGTAGTTTCGATATGGCAGTAGAAGTCTCGCTGATTTCTACTATCTTATCTCTCCATTCATCATTGAGAATGCGAAAGGGCTTCTTGATGTCATTATCTTCAGCAAGTAGTTTTTTGAAGTGTGTACCAATGTTCTGCAAATATGCTGACTTTTCAACATTAGGAAGATACTGGGTTTCCCATCGTAAGGCTTCTAGCCGCATTCCTAAATTGGCAACTCGACCTGTGGGATTGTCAGCAGCATTGACGGCGGCGCTAGCAAGGTTGACAAATCCATGTTCTAGATCGCGGGGAATCTTCTTTTCTTTTTCGACTTGAATAGGTTTGTTCTCTGGCAGATTTTTGTCGATGATTTCTTGGATTAGGGTTGGATACTGCTCAATGATTTTCTGAGAACTGGCTTCCTGTAGAGTGGTTAGTTGACTGGGAATGATCCCCACGCGATCGCCGTCGAAGTCGATAACCAGTCGTTTCGCATCATTTGGATTGAGGTAGCAGACTCCTCTCTGCATATAGGCTTCAGGATCTAATTCACGCAGAACTGTGAGGTTATTCGTAAATACATCAAAGTTGGCGGCATTGGCGACAGGACTGCGGTAGATGGCAACTTCAGATCCATCGGGTAGTCCAGTGAAACTAACTTCGCCTTCTTGGAGTTGGTTGTGGGGTTGGGCGATCGCGCTGGGGACATACAGCCCTCCTGTAGCGACTTCCTGCCATTCGCTTTGGAGAAATTCTCGCAAGCGTTTGGCGATATCTTCCATTTCTAATACTTGGCAATGACCACCATCGATTAGGTCGGCTTTGAGGATGTCATACAGCCAATCTTTATATTGTTCATTAACGGATGGGTTTTCTGGCTGTTCAAAGTTATTAGCTTTCGTGTTTTCTTGAATGCTCAAACCTAGTTCTAAAGCTAGTTCTGGCTCAATGATTTGATAAATGTTATCGCGTTCAACTGTTTCTTCTTGCCTTTGCTGTTGTCGCTTTTCGTGGCGCTCTATATACAGTTGTGCTACCTTGCGTGGGTCGGATTGGGCTTCGGCAAGGCGTTCGGCTTTAATTTTGAGCTTGGGTAATACGTCTGCTTGGACTCCTTCGGGGAAGAAGACTAGAGCTTGGGTTCCCAGTTTTTGTTCGGTGAATTTAGCATCTTCTTTTCTTGCCCAGAAGAGGCTGACTTCGTGAATACCAGTAGTGGTGGTTTTGTTGTCGCCTTTGATGCTCGATCTGGCAATTATGCCATCAACTTCTAGGGCTTGACATAGCAAGCTAGACCGACATGTACCTTTGAAAACACCTTGCCATTCGGGTACTCCCGCCCGAAATTGAAATGGGCGGTCTGGCTCGGCTTGCAATTGGTTAGCGAGATCTGGGGAGATCAGACTATAGCAATCTCCAAGTTTGCTGGCGATCGCTCCCATTGCCTTGTCGCTGAGGGTGATTCCATTACCGAGAATAATGGGTTGCTGTCCCCAGTCGGCGGTGTATGTTCCTGTGGCTGGGTCTTGGCTTAGGGTTTCATCATCGATAATCAGGATTCGGGCGCTTTCTTTGTAGATTGATGTCTTAGCTTCGGACACGGGGATACTGCCGTAGGCAACAGCATCACTATGATTGGTGAAGATTTCTTGACTGACTTTCTCGGCAATGGCGCGATCGCCAAAGTAGGCGCTTCGACCATTAGCAAGGATCATGTGCAGTCCCTGCTCTTGCAGTCGTTCTATGTCTCGGTCAGTGATGCCATCGTACATTTTACCGACAGCAAGTTTATTAGGATCTACGGTGCTACCAATCTTCAGTTCGAGGTAAGTATGCTCGACTGTTTTTGACTGTATTGGTAGCTCTTGCCCAGTTTTCAGATCAATTTGTCTAAATTTCATAGCATCGGTTCATAGTTAGTCTGCTCTCTCTAAAAGTCAAAGTCGATTTCTGATTCTTGTGGATTTGGTGTAGTTTCGGCTAATTTCGGCTCTGCTACTTTTGCCTTTGTCGGTTTTGGTACTGCATCTTCGTCGTACAGGGAATATCTGGATTCATAGCGTCCGATGTCGTCAAAACTTGCTAGTCCTTCGCTCAGTAGTTCGTCGTAGGTATAGCCTGCATCAATCTTGGATTGGATATTGTTTCTCATTATTTACCTTCACTAGGCTTGTTTATAGATATTATAGAGTAGAAAGTCTTTACTTCTATTTTGCTGATCTAAAGTATTGTTCTTACATATCCTCGGATTGTCAATACTCCATTCATATTAGTTTAGACTTCACAAGCTAATCGCTAGATTTTCGATTGGCTTCATCTTAGCTGTATTCTAGTTTTAGATTCTCTCTAGGTCGCTTCTTAATCAAACTGATTTAACCAACAGTTGATGATATCTTTATTCACAATATGATCAGTTCTATCTCCTCTCAAGTAATTGTTACAATAGCACAGATGCAGGCGATTGAAAATCTTATCTTTCAATCTGGGATGCCTGTAGCGGCTTTAATGGAAAAAGTGGCGCTAAGAATTGTCCAAAGGCTTGCCCAACTCTATCCTGCCCATAAATTTCCTAAAGTAGGTATATTGGTTGGCTCTGGTCATAATGGTGGGGATGCTCTGGCGGTCGCCCGTGAGCTTTATCATCAGGGACGACAAGTCAAGATTTGCTCTATGATGCCTAAAGCTAAACCTCTTACAAGAGTACATGCTTGTCATGCTAAGGCGATTGGAGTTCCTTTTGTTTCTCTTACGGAATTACAGGATTGTGATTTACTTGTCGATGGTATTTTTGGTTTTGGGCTAGAACGTGATGTAGCAGGTGATTTAGCAAACTCATTCAACCTCATTAATAGTTGGCAGATTCCTATTGTTGCTATCGATTTACCATCTGGGCTAAATTGCGATCGCGGCAATGTCATGGGTACTGCAATTCGCGCTACCCATACTTTATGTTTGGGTCTATGGAAGCGTGGTCTGTTAATTGAGCAGGCTCTTCCCTATATTGGGATTTTAGAAAGAGTTGACTTTGATATTCCTGAGCAATTTATTATGGAAGTATTGGGCGATCACCATCCACTTTGGCGGGTTGATCCTGATACTTGCTTACGACAATATCTTCCAATTCCTCGCCCAATTGCCGTTCATAAGTACGATCTGGGACATTTATTATTGGTAGTCGGATCTCATCGCTATGCTGGAGCGGCGATTCTAGCCGCTTTGGGTGCAAAAGCTACGGGAGTGGGAATGCTATCAATCGCTGTTCCTACCTCTCTCAAACTGCTAGTTCTTGCCCAAGTACCTGATGCTTTAGTAATTGCTTGTCCTGAGACTGATTCAGGTGCTATTTATTCTCTGGCAGAGCTAGATTTGCAAAAGTATCAAGCAATTGTCTGTGGTTGTGGGCTTTCTCTTGATGCTAACTCTGTGGTCAAACAAACTATCGATAGCGATATTCCCCTAGTATTGGATGCCGATGGACTAAATGCTATTTCACCCGTTGCCGATCCTCATCTTATTCGTCAGTTGCACAGCAGAGCTAATCCTATAATCTTCACTCCCCATGCGGGTGAGTTTAGTCGCCTATTTCCTGACATTATGGCTGGCGATCGCTTAGATGCTCTGATGGCGGCAGTTGAACTTTGCCATGCTACGATTCTGCTCAAGGGGGCGAGAACGATGATTTCTTTTCTCCAAGATGCAAAGCCGATGCTTTGGGTCAATCCTGAGAGTACGCCTGCTCTTGCTCGTGGCGGCAGTGGCGATGTCTTGGCGGGTATGATTGGTGGGCTGTTAGCTCAGGGTTTATCTGCTAGCGATTCCGCTATAGTTGCTGCGGTTTGGCATTCTCAAGCTGCAATATCTTTGGCGAATCAACGTTCCATTATGGGAGTTGATCCTGTCTCCCTTGCTCACCATCTTCTCCCTTTCTTGCTTCCTGCTGTTTCTTAAATTTATTAAATTTAAGATTTATGCTGATTTATCTATTTTGGTTTCTGTTTATGACCCTGCTCAATCTTAATCAAGCTGACTTGTCCGACATCCGTTTAATTGCTTCCGATGTTGATGGCACTCTTACCCAAAATGGAAAATTCTCTTCTGATTTCATCTTGACTCTTCTCGCTTTACAATCATCAGGTATTAAAGTCCTATTGGTGACTGGTCGCTCATCGGGTTGGGTTAGTGCTTTGGTGAATTATTTACCTGTGGCTGGGGCGATCGCGGAAAATGGGGGAGTCTTTTTACAACCTAATGGTCAACAAGATTTGCTCTCTTCGGTTCCCAATTTATCTAGACATCGCATTCTACTAGAAAATACTTTCCATCACATTAAGCAGCTATTTCCAAATCTTCATCCTTCTGCTGATAATCAGTTCCGAATTACCGATTGGACTTTTGATGTCAATGATTTATCAACCGATGACATTCAAGCCATCTCTTCGCAATGTCAGCAAATGGGTTGGAGTTTCACTTATAGTAATGTCCAATGTCATATCAAACCAATCCATCAAGATAAGGCTACTGGCTTGCTCTCAGTTCTAAATAACCATTTCCCTGAACTCAATTCACAGCAAGTGCTAACTGTTGGCGATAGTCCCAATGATGAGGCGATGTTTGATGCCGATCTATTTCCCATCTCAGTCGGCGTGGCAAATGTTCGCCATTATCAAGACAAAATGCTGCATTTACCCAAATACGTTACTCAGGCTTCTGAGTTGGCTGGGTTTTCTGAGTTGGCAAAATTATTACTACAAACGTAAAAAGCGGCGTATCGCACCGCCTCTTAATTGTTGACAAGGACTGACGATTTAGCGATCGCCTCTCATCAATAACAGTTGCACCAGTTGCAATGCTGCATAAATCGCTGTCGCTACATATGTCCATGCCGCAGCATTCAAGACACTCCGAGCGCCCCGATTTTCTTCACCTTGCAAAATTCCTAGCTCGTCAATCAGTCTCAAGGCGCGGCTTGATGCGTCAAACTCAACGGGTAAGGTAACAATGTGAAATAGGATGGCTCCCGCAAACAAAATAATACCGAGGTTGATAAATCCGTACTCAAACCACCTAATGAGCCTAGGAATAATCCCGCCATCACCATTATTGGTCCAAAGTTTGCGCCGATATTTGCCACTGGTACTAGCGAGGCACGGATATTCATGAATTGATAGCCCCTTACATCTTGCAATACGTGACCACATTCATGGGCAGCGATCGCGGCGGCGGCTAGGGATGACGATGCGTATACCGACTCCGATAATCGGACGGCTTTGGCAGATGGGTCGTAATGATCGGTCAGTTGTCCTTCGACTTGCTCAACGGTGACATCATGAATCCCCATACGTTGCAAGATAGTCTTGGCAACCTGTGCGCCTGTCATCCCTAAACTCGATTGGATTTTGGCATATTTTTCGTAGGTTGCTTTGCCCGATATTGCGCCCAAAACATCAAGATCATCCCTGGAATGAGAATTAGGTATGAAGAATGAAAATACATGAACTTTTTTCCTTTAGTCAGTTCTGTATCTCATTATCCCCTTGTTACATAAGCCTCTGACGGTAGTGAAAACACTACTACTGCTGCACTTTCTCAAACATTATCAAGTCGTTGTAATCAGCAAAGTGGGAAAATCCCGAAATATTATGAATAATGAAATCATGTGTTGCTTCAAAACAGTGTCATAGATGACAGTATGGTGACCCTGTACCAAAATTGACTATAAATTCAAGCAAATTTTGAGAATTTACAGATCATATTTAGAGCTATCACTGTATGATCTGACTGAGGTTTTTTATCTATAGGAGATCACTTAACTAGTTTTTTCCCTTCAAAATCAAAAAAGCCAGTGGGTCGAATCACTAGCTTTTTTAAAACCCGAAGGTACAAATTAAATTTTTTGGAAACGGACAGAGTTGCTTTGCGAGGGCAATATTTGTTCAATGCTTTCTTATATCTTAACGCAAGATATGAGTTTAGCAACAGTTTTTGTTGCAAATTTTTAAATTTGTCAAAAACAACGATTGAACAAGTCTAAAAAGTCTATCCGTTTCCTGATTGAAAACGCCACAAACCATACAATCAGGACAAATTAGATGTTATTAAATTTGCGAGACTTGACTCAGCAGATCTGCAAAGCGATCGCTGAAGGCAAGCAAAAAGGAGGTCGAGTAGCTTGACCTCACAGATAGATCATGTTTCTAATGTTGCGGATCTTGAATTTACAACCAAAGGCTTAGAGCCAAAATCACTAACCACAACAGAGCTAACAGCGCAAACCTTTGCGAGCTTTTTCCCATATTCGTGGAAATTTATCTATGCGAAAAATGTAGATCGGACGAATAAACCCGAATGGAAGACAGAAACGCGCTACCCCATGACAGGAAGGCGACTATACGACTATTGGGCAGATAACGAAACGCTGATCGGCGTAAGATTTGACAACCAAACCGAATACGCCCTGATCGACATAGACAAAGGCAGCCCCTACCACCCCAACAACAACCACGAAAAATTTAAAACCGTACTGCAAGCCCTAGAAGACATAGGACTAGTCAGACCCCTGATCGTGCAGAGTTCGCATAGCGAAGGACTGCATATCTACTATCCTCTCTGGCAAGAAGTACCCAGCTTTGGCATCGCCTGCGCGATCAAAGCCTGCCTGCAAAAAAACAACTGCGAAATCGCCGCAGGAGTAATCGAAACCTTTCCCAACACCAAAAAATACGACTCAGAATACAACGGACATCGACTGCCCCTGCAAACAGGCAGTTACCAACTCGACAACGACCTCCAAATTATCGGACGAGATCTAAATCAATTTGTCGAAACATGGCTGACCGTACAAGAACATCAAGATATCGACCTACTAAACCAAGCGATCGCCGAAGCCAAAGCCAACTACCAACCACCCAAAGACAACCGCAAAACGATCCAATGGCGAGAAGACCTCGAAAAACAAATCGAAGCAGGATGGACAGGAAAGGGACAATCAAACCAATTGTTATACTACATGGGCAAATACGCACGAGTCTTCATGGGATATGAAGAAATCGAAGCGATCGCTGAATACATCACCAAAACGGCGAGAGCCGCCGCAGGATTCCTAAAATATTGCGGCGATATCAAACGACTCGAACAAAAAGCCAAAGACATCGCCAAATGGTGCATGAAGCATAATTTCCCATTTGGTAGTAAAAAGGGAGAACAAACAGAAACCGAAAGTGAAAATACAGAAACCCAAAAAGCTCAGAAACAAGCAGAAAGGCTAGAACGCATCCGCACAAGTGTAAACGAGCTAAATAAAACAGGAGAAATGCC
>DCSN01000142.1 GCA_002325645.1 Pseudanabaena sp. UBA1465 | reverse complement strand
GGGTCTGTTGGGGTAGATGCAGTGTAAGGCATAAAAGGCGATCGATAAACTTTAATCTTTAATAATTTTACCGCACGCTCGGTATTTAGGCATAACTTGCGAGCCAAAACCCGCCCAGCCTCGGATATCGATCAACCCGCCCTGACTTGAGCAGTTTTTGGCTGCAACTTACCCAGTGTGAGTTAATGAGCTAGCCCTAGTGAGAAAATGTGCGGTGTTTTTATTAATTGTGAGCTCAAGCTGCGGGTTGAGTCAACTGGCGATCGGGAAAAACCACCCTAGATTGGTGATTTTTTATTTATTAGAAAAGAAAGTAATTGCTAAGACGATAGGAACTTGGAAATTGATTCAAGGGAAACCCCTAACCTACAATTAATACCAAATCCCGTTAATTTCCCTTTGAGATTTGAGATTTGAGAGGCGACTCAATATATAAAGATAGGCTTGAAGATTTTAGGTTTTAGCAGAGGTTCCACAGTTGAAACTAGGGACCGATCCCAAAAAAAATCTAAAATCTGCCATCAAAAATCTCAAATTGTTCGTCCACCTCATCGCTTTAACCATTATAATTGATTTATCACAAAGGAGCGTCTAATTTGAAGAATCAAAATTTCCAGAGCATATCATCAGCAATCGCTGGGATTCTATTGGTAGGTGCGCTGCTCCTCGGCTTCAATTCTTTTGTTGTCATCAATCCAGGTGAAGCAGGAGTTGTCAGCATTTTAGGGAAAGCCACGGATGGAGCATTGCTAGAAGGATTTCACCTCAGACCCCCGCTGATATCCAAGGTAGATGTGTACGATGTAACGGTGCAAAAATTTGAAGTGCCCGCCCAGAGTGCTACTAAAGACCTTCAGGATCTAAATGCTAGTTTTGCGATCAATTTTCGCCTCGATCCGGCGCGGGTAGTTGATGTGAGAAGAACTCAAGGAACCTTGGAGAATATAGTCTCAAAAATTATTGCTCCCCAGACGCAAGAGGCATTTAAAACAGCGGCTGCACTGAGAACTGCCGAACAATCTATTACTCAAAGAAGTGAACTCAAACGAGACTTTGATGCTGCTCTTAAGGAAAGGTTGGCAAAGTATGATGTGATTGTGCTTGATACTAGCGTTGTCAATATTCGATTCTCCGAAGATTTTGCGAAAGCGGTTGAGGAGAAACAGGTAGCGGAACAGCGGGCGCAAAGGGCTGTTTATGTAGCTCAGGAAGCGGAACAACAGGCTCAGGCTGACATTAACCGCGCCCAAGGTAGGGCGGAAGCTCAAAGGCTTTTGGCTGAAACTTTAAAGGCTCAGGGCGGCGATTTAGTGCTGCAAAAAGAGACAATAGAAGCTTGGAGAAGTGGTGGAGCTCAGATGCCAAAGGTGTTGGTTATGGGCAGTGGTTCTAGTCGGGTTCCTTTCATTTTTAATATGAGCGACTTTCAGGAAGAAGCCGATCGCAAAAAAGTTAGCAGCAATTGAGAGTTACCATAGTATGCTACACTTCCTTTAGCCCAAATCTAGCGATCGGGTTAAATCTGTCGCTATAAAAGCGAAGTCCGCAATTCACACGCAGACGGCACACTCACTTTAGAAAGCAAGGACAAATCATGACCCGCGCGATTATGGAAACGAACAAAGGCACAATCAATTTGGAATTGTTTGATGCAGATGCGCCTAACACAGTGAAGAATTTTGTTGACTTGGCAGAAAAAGGTTTTTACGACGGACTTTCCTTTCATCGAGTAATTCCTAACTTTATGATTCAAGGCGGCTGTCCAAAAGGCAATGGCACAGGTGGCCCTGGTTACAAAATTAACTGCGAAATCAACTCGAACAAACATTTAGCAGGAACTTTATCGATGGCCCACGCAGGCCGCAATACCGGCGGTAGCCAATTCTTTATTTGCCATTCTCCCCAGTCTCATTTAGATGGAGTGCACACGACTTTTGGCAAAACTGAGGACATGGATGTAGTCAATGCTATCCGCCAAGGCGACAAGATTCTTTCGCTCAAAATCGAGCATTAATTCTCAGTAATGAGTTGCGTTTGTAGTAAGGACGAAGAGTCCTTATTACAAACTTAATCGGTTAAGCTAAATTATTAATTCATCACTGTAAGTTAAGTGTTAGCTGTTTTGGTGAATTTTTAGTTGAATTAAATTCTGACATTTGCTCCTCTTTATTCTCATCACAAGTAATCTCTAATCTATTTAATCCTATTTCTACATATTTTTCTTGTAATTCTATTCCGATTGACTTTCTATTAAGCTGTTTAGCAACAAATGATGTGGTAAAAGTTCCCGAAAATACGTCTAATACCACGTCTCCCTCATTACTACTTGCTTTGATAATTCGTTCTAACAAAGATGTTGGTTTTTGGGTAGGATGATCTTCATATTGGGGCATACGATATCTGACTCTCGGAAACTCCCATACATTACCTGGCACTTTTTCAGAATTATATACTGATGGTGTAGACTTGCGGTAATCAATTATTTTTCTGACAGAGCCGGTTTTGGCCTCTACCAGAATATCTGAGGAATTAAATGTATAATTTCGTTTGTCTTTGACACAATATAAAATTGGTTCGTACAGAGAACCGTAATATTTTTTTGCTTGGACACCCGAACTGTCATAATACCACACTATACGAGAAAGAATTGTTAAACGATCGCGCAAATATATATC
>DCSN01000224.1:51011-65976 GCA_002325645.1 Pseudanabaena sp. UBA1465 | reverse complement strand
GAACTACATAGTTATCGTAGGAAGTGGGTGTGAGATTTGCTGTTGAGGATGAAATAAATGATGTCTGGGGCTGCACATAACCAGTTTGCTGCACATAACCAGTTGCGGGTTGCACATAACTAGTTGGTTGCACATAGGCTTGAGTGGGAGCAGTTTGGACAAGCTGAGTTTGAGGCACAACTGCCTGAGTCACAACTTGCCTAGTTTCTGGAACTAGTACTTGCTGCCACCGTTGCACTAGTACCTGTTGAGTCTGGACTTGTGGAACAACTGTATTAGTGGTGACCTGCTGATATTGAGCAGGATTGTTATAGGCTATGGTTTGCTGTGGTACAGAGGTGAAAAACTGCTGCTGATTGTCTGTTGGCAATCCTATAGACTGAATATTTGGATTCTGCTGAATGACAACCTGTTGTGGATTGGGTAAAGCTGGAACTGAAGTCGGTGTATCTATAAAAGGTACTTGGACATTAGTTTCCTTACCCCCAGATGCTTGAAAATATTTTTGAGCAGTTATACCAGAGTTATTTAATGTCCTCACAAGAAGATCGGCACTAGTCTCTGAATTAAAGATACCTGCCTGAACAGCAGGTTGGCTGTTAATTTTTGTGGTAAATGCTGCGGGTGAGACTGTACGAACTTTTTGTAATGTTACAGGATCATTACCTGAAACAAAAACGATAAAACGTGCTGAGGCAGACTGAGCGATCGCCAAGGATGCGATCGTTGTAGATCCGATGATGCTAAGTCTTTTGAGCCAATTCATAACAGTACATCCCCACACTTGAATGTAATAAGGGTTAAGTTTAACTCAACTAGATCAAGTGATGTATTTTCTAGTCAAAATTATTTGGTTTATTTAAGCATGTAATATAGCAAAACATAAAAACTAAACAGGGGCGCAAAGTGTCCCTGTTTAGCGAAATCAACAAATTTATAACTATATGGAAAAGATTAAGACTGGTCTAAATATTGCGATTTTTATTTTTTTAGCAGGTTTTATCGGTCTGGAGGTTTGGAATTTAGTATCACATTTTCTGAAGTAATAGACATTACAGCGCTTTGCGCTTAACTAAAACCCAAATAAACTAAAAACAAGCTTGCTTCGCAAGCTTGTTTTTAGTTTATTTGGATAGACATTAGAGGTGGCGGAGAGCGGCATCTCTAATGCCTATCCCTTTGGTGTAGGAATCCGAATTTCTGAATAAAATTTTGATGACTGAATGCGGGAATTGCCAATATTTCCCTGTAGCACGGTGGCGACACGGAAACGTAGATTAGGATTTCCATACCAAATTCGTTCCTCGATCGCCCCCTGAGCAGTGACAGTATGGATCGTTAATGACTCATCTTCCCCAAATTTATAGACACCTTTACCTTGTTCGCTAAAGACCAAGCCTTTGGATGGTGCGGCAGGATCAGTGGGGACAGGTACAATCAAAGCAACACCTTTAGGTTTAATGCTACTTAAGGATTCTTCTTCCCATGATGTCTCGATGGGATGAAGAGTTGTTTGGGGATTAATCTCATATTTTTGGCAAATGGCAATCAGTGATGGATTATCCATAGCTAAAGCATTGATCTCGATCAAAGAGCGAGAGTCATGACTATTTTCTTGGCCAAATCGATGATCGCTGCGTTGCGATCGCCAACGACCGACAAAAAATTCGAGAAACTGACAAATATCCATTAAGGGCAAAGCTAGATAAAAAAGCAAGAAGTGAAAAGGCAAAAAGCGAAAAGTAAACTCTAGCTAATCTTGCCATAAATCTTGATGTTTAGCGCAATTACGATCGCGCCGAAAGTAAAGGGGATGCAATGCATCCCCTTTACTTTTTTGAAGAGAGATTTAAAGAGAGAATTAGCTTACACTCCCTCCTTAATACTCGATCTAGTCTTGACCTATTTCTTGCGGTAAGGAACTAGCTTTTCGTAATCAAGATTTTGAGCCGAGACAATCCTTGGTGCAGCAGGAGGCGCACTAAGGTTACGAGCCATGTTCAAGAATAAGGCTGGATCGCCTGCTCTTGGTTTTCTGTCCGTAGGAATATAGCCACGAACATTGTTTTGCCAAATAAGTTGAGGGAAGCCCAACTGTGAACGATGGTAAGCCTCGTAGCGAGGAGATTTGATATTGAAAGGTACTTCACCAATTACTTGGCTAGGTAGAATCCGACGGCGTTGGTAAGGAAGTGTATCGTCACCAAAGGCTTCAAGATACTCGTCGCTATCGAGGAGTGCATCGATAAAGCCGACGATACCCTTAGTCATTACCACCGCAGAACAAGCAATCTTTTCACGTTCGCTGTAAACATCACGACCGAGAACACGCTGTACAGTTTGCTCTACGAAACGATAGTTGTTGTTCTTTTCGTAAAAACTTCTTCTATAGGTGTCGGAAAGTACTAGTCCGCGCACAAACTGTCTCACAGTTAAGTTTCCAGAGCGTAACTGCGACTCTAGAGTAGCTTCGCGATCGACAGCAAAAGCATGGAAGAAAAGTTGACGATAGGCTGCTTCAATCAAATCGTCTAGCTCTGTTTTAGAGAGCAAGTTATTAGTAGTGTAGATGCGAGGTGTTTCGTCACTACCGACTGTGAAACCAGCTACGCGAGTATTTTGCGACGCTGGAGCGTATTCTAGTAAAGGAATCGCCACGTTTAAATCTCCAAAATAATATTATCGAAAAGTTCTAAAAATACTTATTATCAAATTTACTTCAGTTTTTGAGTTGTAGACAACCTAAAAACTGAAAAACCCATGTTTTAGTTGTATTAAGATTTTTACCTTGTTTATGCCAACATAGAAACCACAATACAACGAGTTTAGGTCTAAATAAGCTAAATAAAATTACAAGAGGCTAACCTCTAGTCAATGATAGGATAGGCGAAATTAGCTAGTTCTAATTGCTTCATATAAGTTTACCTTTATCCATCCTTTGTCACGATTTACTGGTAATTCTAAGCAGTTTATATTTCGTAAATAATAAGTAATCTCATAAGTAATCTCACAAGTAATCTCAATGGTTGTTGAATATCGTAAGTTTGCCGATCGCTTCTGGACATGGCGTGGTTATGAGATCGGTTATTGTGCTGAGGGTTTGAAGAATATAGATAAACCTGCGATTGTATTAATTCATGGGTTTGGTGCATCAGTGGGGCATTGGCGCAAAAATTTACCAGTTTTAGCACAGGGATTTCGGGTGTATGCAGTTGATTTAATCGGTTTTGGGTCTTCGGCGCAGCCGAAGCCAAGTGATTTGCCCTACACCTTCGAGACTTGGGGGCAGCAGATTGCGGATTTTGTGCGTGAGGTGGTGGGCGATCGCGCCATCTTAGTCGGCAACTCGATCGGTGCAGTGGTTGCCATGCAAGCGGCGATTTATGCGCCCGATCTGATTACGAAAACAGTATTAATTAACTGCTCATTGCGGTTATTGCAAGAACAAAATCAGTTGGCGATGCCTTGGTTTAAGCGGGTGGGAATAGGATTTGTGCAAAGTGTTTTAGGCAATCGGGCGATCGCCAAATTATTTTTTAATCAAGTGCGTAATCGGCGATCGGTCAAACAAATTTTGTCACAGGCTTATATCAATAAAGCTGCGATTACCGATGAACTGATTGACATACTAATCAAGCCTGCCCAAAATCCCAATGCTGTTGATGTGTTTATGGCTTTTGTGCGCTATTCCCAAGGTCCAAGACCTGAAGACTTGCTAGAGATTTTACCCTGCGAGGCGATCGTGCTATGGGGCGATCGCGATCCTTGGGAGCCAATCGCATTAGGTCGTAAATCTTTCACTAAATTTGGTTGCGTCAAGGCATTTATTGACTTACCCAATGCTGGGCATTGCCCACAGGATGAAATCCCTGAATTGGTTAACCCGATTCTGTTAAGAATTTTTTCAGGCGAATTTGTCACTAATACCTAACAAAAAGTTCCCTGCTCAACCGAAACTTAACTACACCTTTAACTTTTCTTAACCTTGTAACGACGGATGCAGTTTAGTATCAATCTTGTCTAGTCTAAATGCTTAGTCAACCGTAACAGATTTAATCCCAACCAGATTTTATGATGTCTAAAAAGAATATCAATCGTAGTGTTTTCACTTTTGTAGCAGGCGTTACATTAGCTGCAACACTAGCATCCTGTAGCGGCAGCGACACCAAACCAGCTGCGACCAGCGCATCTAGCCCCGCAGCGACACAAACAACGGCGGCTAAAGATCCTGCTAAGGAACCAGCAAAAGCCCCTTCTAATTTATCTGGTAACATCACCGTTGATGGTTCCAGCACCGTTGCACCGATCAGCAAGGCTGTTGCCGAAGACTTTGCGAAATCTAACCCTGGCGTAAAAGTTCCTGTTGGTACTAGCGGTACTGGCGGCGGCTTTAAGAAATTCTGCGCTGGAGATACTGATATTTCCAATGCATCCCGTCCAATCAAGGCTAAGGAAGCCGAAGATTGCAAGAAAAATGGCGTTGAATTTGTCGAATTGCCCGTTGCCATTGATGGTTTGACCGTCGTTATCAACAAAGAAAACACTTGGGCAAAATGTCTGACTATCAAAGAACTCAACACAATTTGGAGTCCTGAGTCAGAAGGTAAAATCACCAACTGGAACCAAGTCCGCCCTGACTTCCCTAGCGAGACTCTAGCTCTGTTTGGTGCTGGTGCTGACTCTGGTACATTTGACTACTTCACCGAAGCTGTCAACAAGAAGGAAAAAGTGATTCGTAAGGATTACCAACCTAGCGAAGATGACAACATCATTGTCAAGGGTGTGCAAGGTGGTAAGGGCGCAATGGGTTTCTTTGGGGTTGCTTACTTTGAAGAAAATGCCAAAACCTTAAATGCAGTGGAAATCGATGGCGGCAAGGGTTGTGTTCCCCCAACTGCTGAGAATATCAACAGTGGCAAATACACACCACTATCTCGTCCTCTCTTCATTTACGTTAACAAGAAGTCCCTTGCTCGTCCTGAAGTAAAGGCTTTTGTTGAGTATTACTTTAAAGACATTAAAGTTGTCAAAGAAGTTGGTTATGTGCAGCTTCCTGCTGACGCATTGCCTAAGATCTTGGAACGTGTGACTTCGGCTAAGGCAGGTTCCACCTTTATGGGTGCTGAAGCTGGCGTACCGATCTCCGAATTGTTGGCTAAGGACTTGAAATAATTTTGAGTTAGTTTTGAGCTAAGCCCTCCTATTCAATGGAGGGCTTTAACTTTTGATGTACTTGATTAGGAACCTTTATGACAAGTCCTGTAATTCCCCCTCCAGTTGAAGATCTTGACCTTTATCAACGCCGCGATCGCAATATTAAAGAAAGTGCGATCGGCTATGCGTTGCTTTTTTGTGCTTTTATTTCGGTATTGACTACCGTAGCGATCGTCTATGTACTTGCCTCGGAAACCGTGAGCTTTTTCGGTAAGGCAAGCATTGGCGAGTTTTTATTTGGTAAAACCTTAGAAAATGGCAGCTATAGCTGTAGTTGGACTCCTCAATTTGCGGACAAAGCCTTTTGTGTTTGGCCGACAGTAAACGGCACAATTATGGTGGCGCTAATTGCGATGTTGGTAGCCACGCCTCTAGGCTTAGCAACTGCTGTCTATCTGTCAGAATACGCATCACCAAAAGTGGGTAAGATCTTACGCCCAATCATTGAGCTACTCGCTGGTGTCCCTACGGTTGTATATGGGTATTTCGCACTAACCTTCATTACCCCAATCCTTAGCAAAATCATTCCTGGATTAAACGGATTTAACGCTCTCAGCGCGGGTTTGATCATGGGAGTAATGGTCATTCCAACGATCGCATCCATTAGTACTGACGCAATGCTCGCCGTACCAAGAGCTTTACGCGAAGCTGCCTATGGGCTTGGCTCCACCAAAAAAGAAGTTGCGACAAAGATCGTGTTTCCTGCGGCTTTGTCTGGTATCTGTGCGGCGATCATTTTAGGTATATCCCGTGCAGTTGGTGAAACCATGATTGTGGCGATCGCGGCAGGACAACGGCCTACACTTACCCTCGACCCTAGAGAAACAGTCGGTACGATGACCGCGTATATTGCTCAAGTTGCCAAAGGTGACTCAAGGGTTGGCAGTGTCGAATATGAGGCTCTTTTTGCGGTTGGGATGACTTTATTTCTGATCACGCTTCTTCTCAACATCATCAGTAAGCAAATTAGCAAACGATTCCAAGAAACCTATGAGTAAAGGGCTAGACATCTTAGAAAATATTGACGGACTACCTAGCGAGTCAAAGTTTGAACCAAAGCTTGAGTCAAGGCAACTATGGGGGAAAATATTTGCAGCTTTCTGCATTTTTGCCACATCCCTTGGATTAATTATTCTCGCCTTCTTGATTTATGACGTTGTAAGCGATGCCGCTCCCCGTCTCAACTTGGATTTATTGCAAAACTATCCCTCGCGTCGTCCTTTAGAATCTGGATATAAAGCCGCGATTCTTGGCTCGATCTGGATGCTTGCCTATGTATTGCTGTTAGTAGTTCCCCTTGGCGTTAGCTCGGCAATTTATTTAGAAGAATATGCCAAAAAGAGTTGGTTGTCAGAGTTAATCGAGCTAAACATTTACAACCTAGCTGGTATTCCCTCGATTATCTATGGATTGTTAGGACTAGGATTATTTGTACGCGGTTTGTATAGTGGTCGCGCTGTTCTAGTCACAGGGATTTTGACGATTACGCTGCTGATTTTGCCACCAGTAATCGTTATTTCTAGGGAAGCAATTCGCGCCGTTCCTCAATCAGTCCGCCAAGCCTCCTATGGGGTTGGTGCAACTAAGTGGCAAACAATTCGCTATCACGTCTTACCTGCGGCTTTACCAGGGATTTTGACGGCGGTAATTATTTCTACATCTAGAGGTATTGGTGAGACTGCACCCATTGTCGTTCTCGGCGCTGGTACGGTTTTATTTGACCCCAAAGCGTCTCTGATCAACTTTGGCGCTTTATTTAGTGGCAGAATGGGAGATGTGTTTACCGATACCTTATGGTCAAACGACAACTTCTTTTCCGTTCTCCCTTACCAAATCTATGAGTGGGTTGGCGATCCGAAACCAGAATTTCAAACCCTTGCTTCGGCTGGGATCGTGGTGCTTTTGTTGTTGGTTTTGGGAATGAACTTAGTTGCCATTTTCCTCCGCAACCGCTTCCAGTAACGCTTCAGGTAATGCGGAGTGTTCGACAAAGAATAAATCTAACGAATTTGGTTTTTTATAATGAACTTAAGTGACAAGCAAGCCGAACATGAGTCAATTTTGGTTGCAGAGGACGTTAATGTTTTCTACAGCTCAAATACACCAGCCGTTGCAGGCGTAAATCTAGAAATTTACAAAAATCAAATTACAGCCTTCATTGGGCCTTCGGGCTGTGGCAAAAGTACGATTTTGAGGTGCTTTAACAGACTTAATGACTTAATCGAAGGTGCAAGGGTAAAAGGGAAAATCACCTTCAATGGTCATAATCTTTATGATCCTACGATTGACGCTGTAGCAGTACGCCGTCATATTGGCATGGTGTTCCAACGTCCTAACCCATTCCCTAAGTCAATCTATGAAAATATTGCCTTTGGTCCTCGCATTAATGGCTTTAAGGGATCTAAGAATGACATGGCTGATTTGGTCGAAAAATCATTGCGATCGGCCGCTATTTGGGATGAAGTCAAGGATAAGCTTAATGAGAGTGGTTTAGCGCTTTCTGGTGGTCAGCAGCAACGTTTGTGTATTGCTCGCGCGATCGCCGTTGAGCCACAGGTAATCTTGATGGATGAGCCTTGCTCAGCACTTGACCCGATCTCCACCCTTCGCATTGAAGAACTAATGCAGGAATTAAAGCAAAAGTTTACACTGATTATCGTGACGCACAATATGCAGCAAGCATCGCGAGCAGCCGATATGACCGCTTTCTTTAATACTGAACTTGCTGACAATGGCAAGCGCATGGGCAAATTAGTAGAAATCGATCGCACTTCCGTAATTTTCAGCAGCCCTAAGCAAGTTGCTACTGAAGAATACATTAGCGGTAGATTTGGTTAATTCATCATCAGAGAGGTCGCACTAAGTGCGACCTCTCTTTTTTTTATCCGCGAAATACGTTCTGGCGTGAGGCTAATCGGGCTTTGCCAGATGCCGCCCATTCTTGTAGAACTTGAATCTCCTGCTGGGCCGTCTGAGCCAATGGCACAATTTGACTAGCCGCTTCGAGAATATCGTCGGTGGTGAAGTCGCGATTTTGACTAAAGCCGATGTGCATGGCTTCAATGATTCCTTGCTCGATCTCTGCACCTGAAAAGTCTATCGTTTCGTAGGCAAGGCGATCAATATCATAGGCGCGAGTATTATGGGGACGATATTTGCTCAGATGTACTGCAAAAATCTGCGATCGCTCGTCTTGATTGGGTAGTCCCACAAAAAACACCTCATCAAATCTACCTTTTCGCAATAGTTCGGGCGGCAAGGTGCGAATATTATTGGCGGTTGCTACTACAAATACAGGGGAAGTCTTTTCTGCCATCCAAGTTAAGAAAGTTCCAAACACACGGTTGGTAGTTCCTGAGTCACCACGACCCTCTACCCCTGCAAAGGCTTTATCGATTTCATCAATCCATAGTACGCAGGGGGAGAGGGCTTCGGCTAACTGAACCATTTGACGGGTGCGCGATTCACTTTCGCCAACTAAACCCGCAAACAGACGACCAACATCAAGGCGTAACAGGGGTAAATGCCAATGGTGGGAAATTGCTTTGGCGGTGAGGGATTTGCCCGTGCCTTGAATCCCAGCCAGCAATAAACCGCGTGGATGGGGTAAGCCATACTTACGAGCGCGATCGCTAAAGGCGCTACCCCTGCGTAACAACCATTCTTTAAGATTATCTAAACCACCAATATCACTGATTTCTGTAGTTGATGGATAGAATTCTAAAATCTGGGTTTGGCGAATACTTTGGCGCTTTTCTTCGAGAATTAATTCTACGTCGTCAGGATGTAAGCGACCATTTTCGGCGATCGCCTTGGCTAGTACACGGCGAATCCTCTCTAGGGAAAGCCCTTGACCAGCACGGACTAAATCATCGATCGCTTTTTTATCTAGTTGAATATCGTTATTGGAATTAGCCGAACTTGCGATTTGTTCGATCTCAGTTTTTAGCTCATTAGGATTAGGAAGTGGAAATTCTAAAATTGAGAAAAATTCGCTGAGACTATCGGGAATATTAATCTGGGAAGCAATCACAATAATATTCTGAGCTTCACTTTTAAGTTTACGCGCAAGATTCTTGAGCTTACGCGCGATCGCCACATCTTCAAGAAAGCGATCGAAATCCCGCAATACAAAAACCGCACCTTTAGGAACCTTGTCAACAAATTCTAAGGCTTGCAAAGGGTTGCGTTTTCCCATGCCTGCGTCGGTGGGATTAGATTGATAGCCATCGACGAAATCCCATATAAATATGCTCCGCCCCAAGGATTTTGCGACGTTGGTAATTATGGCTTCAACCCGTTCTTCTTCGGCAGAAGGTATATAAATCAAAGGATAACGGGCGCGAAGTGTCAGATTTAATTCGGCTTCAAAATCCATAAATAATTAGCTCCTAAGCCAAAATCAAAGCAACATTTCCAAGCATAGCAAATAAAAAAGAGGGCAAATGCCCTCTTTTTGGTAGTCCTAAAAAGGATAGGCGGCGCGATGCGCCGCCTATCCTTTTTGTTTGGAGATTATTAGACCGTTGTGGCTACGGTCACTACATCGATCGCTTCAGGGCTATTCTGCTCCGATGGTGGCACGACTTGCCAGAACTTTGGTAAATAGGTTGACCAATTATCGAGAATTTCCTTAGCTCTAGAACTGCCCGTATTCTCATAGCTAGATTGAATCAATTCCTTTAGCTGACCCTCACCTGCGGTCGTGACTACTTGCTGCACCTTAAGAACTTCTTGGCTAAGACGTTCTTTAAACTTGCCGTCAATATCGAGGAAGTACGCGATACCACCTGTCATACCCGCGCCCACATTGCGTCCTGTGGTTCCCAGAACTACGACAACGCCACCCGTCATATATTCACAGCAGTGGTCGCCTGTGCCTTCTACGACAGCTTTTGCGCCAGAGTTACGCACTCCAAAACGTTCGCCAGCGCGTCCATGAACAAAGAGATAACCTCCCGTTGCCCCATAAAGACAGGTATTACCAACGATGGAATTATCGGCGGGATTAAAGGTGCAGTCTGGCTTGGGCTTGATGCTGATGTTGCCGCCATTCATGCCTTTGCCAATGTAGTCGTTGGCTTCACCAATCAGGGAGAGATTTAGACCCTTGATATTAAATGCGCCAAAACTTTGCCCTGCTGCGCCAACAAATTCTAGATTGAGGTTACTAGCAAGACCTGAGTTGCCGTATTGCTTAGCGATCGCCCCCGATATGCGAGTAGGAACTGAGCGATCGGTATTGATGATTTTATAGGTTTTGCTGAGATCAGTTTGATTAGCGATCGCCTGTTGTACTTCGAGATCTGCCAAGATTTCGTCATCAAGCACCGCACCATTGCTGTGAGCAGTTGGTGAATGTTCTAACCAACTGCGATCGCTTTTGGTGTTAGGGAGATTGAGCAGACAGCCTAAATCAACCTGATTGAAATTGAGTTTGGTAAGCTTAAGGTCTTGGCGAGGTGCGAGAAGATCTGACCGTCCGATGATGTCCTTGAGGGACTTGTAACCAAGCTGGGCAAGAATATGACGTACTTCTTCAGCAACAAAGTAGAGGAAGTTCACCACATTCTCAGGTGTACCAGGGAAACGCTTGCGGAACTGCTCTAATTGGGATGTTACGCCCACAGGACATTTATTGGTATGGCAGACGCGAGCCATGATGCAACCTTCAGCGATCATTGCGGCTGTACCAAATCCATATTCTTCACCACCGAGGAGGGCGGCGATCGCCACATCCCAGCCCGTCTTGAATCCGCCATCGACGCGCAATAATACGCGATCGCGCAGTTTATTACCCATTAATGCGGTATGCACTTCTGCTAGACCTAGTTCCCAAGGTGAGCCAGCATGCTTGATCGAACTCAAAGGCGATGCACCCGTACCGCCATCATAGCCAGAGATTTGGATAATGTCGGCATTGGCTTTGGCAACACCCGCCGCGATCGTGCCGATCCCAATTTCTGATACTAGTTTTACGGAAACTTTGGCAGTGGGATTGATTTGGTGGAGGTCGAAGATTAGCTGAGCAAGATCTTCAATGGAATAGATGTCATGGTGAGGAGGCGGTGAAATTAGGGATACTCCTGCCTTAGAATTTCGCAACATCGCAATATAGCTGCTGACCTTCGGACCGGGCAACTGTCCCCCTTCCCCTGGTTTCGCACCCTGCGCCATTTTGATTTCCAATTGATTGGAACTAACCAAATAGGAAGGCGTGACACCGAAACGCCCTGAAGCAATTTGTTTGATTGCCGAGTTAGCGGTATCGCCATTCTTTAGCCCTTTGAGGTGAGGGAATGTGGCGGAAATGCCATGAGCATCAACATCATTAATCGGTAAATAGCGAATTGGATCTTCACCACCTTCACCACAGTTCGATTTACCACCAATCCGATTCATGGCGATCGCTAGTACCTCATGGGCTTCACGACTCAACGCACCAAGGGACATCGCCCCTGTACAGAATCGGCTGAGAATTTCCGAGGCAGGCTCCACTTCTGCTAAGGGAATACTGGCGCGATCGCTCTTAAACCCTAGTAAGTCGCGTAAAGCCGTCGGTGTCCGATTGAGCAATTGTTGGCGATAGACCTCGTAATGGTCATAGCCTTCACCAGCAACAGCTTTGTGTAAGGCTTTTGCCATTTCAGGGCTATTCATGTGGTATTCACCTGTAGGGCGATACTGCACGAATCCATAGTTCTCTAGCTTCTTGATTTGCAATTCGGGGAAGGCTTGGGAATGGAAACTCAGTAATTCGGAAGCAATATCCGCAAAGTTAACCCCACCAACGCGAGAAACTGTGCCTTTAAAAGAAGTCTCAATTACTTCTGCACCAATCCCGATCGCCTCAAAAATCTGTGCGCCGCTATAGCTCGACAGGAGCGAAATCCCCATCTTCGAGAGAATCTTTAATAGACCGCCTTCGACAGCCTTACGATAGCTATCTTGAACTTGGGTAATGGTTAAAGCCTTAATTTTGCCAGTTTGCATCTGGGTTTGTGTCTTAGCTTTGCCCCACCATTGGCGTGTGGTTTCCAATGCCATGTAAGGACAAATCGCACTGGCTCCATAGCCAATCAGACAAGCGAAATGATGGGTACTCCAGCATTGAGCCGTATCCACCACAATAGAAGCCTTCATGCGAATACCTTCGGCACTAAGGCGATGATGGACAGCACCCACAGCTAGTAATGGCGGAATATAGGCATTTTCGGCGCTAAGATTGCGATCGCTTAAAATCAATAGCTTTGCACCATTACGAACTGCATCTACAGCCGCATCACTCAGCTTGGCGATCGCATTTTTCAGCCCATCAGCTCCAGCCGAAACCGCGAATAGCATATCGAGCTTAGTCGCAGCAAAACCGAGGCTTTGTAATTCCTCAAGTTCTGTTTCATTGATCACAGGACTGCTGATTTTAATTTGATTCGCAGCTTCAGGGGTTGCCAAAAGTAAGTTCGCTCTTTCGCCCAAGAACATCGACAAGGACATGACCGTTCCTTCACGCAGAGGATCGATCGGCGGATTTGTCACCTGTGCAAAGCGTTGCTTGAAATAGTCATAGAGCAGGTGCGGACGTTGCGATAGAAAGGCTAGGGGTGCGTCATCACCCATACAAAATACTGGCTCCTTGCCATCTTGAGCCATTGCTTCGATCACCATTTCCACATCTTCGAGGGTATAACCAAAGGCGGTTTGATAGGTCAGAACCTTCTGCTCATCGAGGGTTACAGCTTCTTGGAAGGGCTTTGTTTCAAGATTTTTGCGATATTTCTTAATCCATTCACCGTAGGGATGGGCTTTAGCAACCCGTTCCTTAATTTCCCAGTTGTAGAGAATCTCATGGGTCTGCAAATCAACGGCGATCGTTTGTCCAGGACCAAGACGACCTTTTTCGATAATATCAGTTTCAGGAATGTCCACAGTTCCTGCTTCGGAGCTAACGATCACCATGCCATCTTTAGTAATCATGTAACGAGCAGGACGTAAACCGTTACGATCAAGGGCTGCACCAACGATTTTGCCATCGCTGAAAGCTAATAGGGCGGGTCCATCCCACGCTTCTTGTAAGCCACTGTAGTACTCATAGAAATCGACGATTTCAGGGCGATCGCTTAAATCAGGTTGATTCTCATAGGCTTCTGGCACAAGAATCATGATTGCTTCGAGGGGACTATGCCCTGTTTCAATCAGCAATTCAAAAACGTGATCCAAGGTTGCCGAATCGCTTTCATTGGGCTTCAGTACTGGCAATAAATCTTTAATGCGATCGCCTTTGGCATCAATCCAATTTGGATGAGAAAGATCACCTTGACGAGCGAGAAACCAATTAGTATTCCCCTGCATCGTGTTAATTTCGCCATTGTGACCGAGGAAGCGCATCGGCTGGGCAAGAGGCCATTTTGGTAAAGTATTGGTGCTAAAGCGACGGTGATAGATCGCATAAGCCGAGACATACTCAGGATTTTGGAGATCTTCATAAAAAGCATCCAGAATCGCCGATCGCACCATGCCTTTATAAACGATGGTTTGGTTGGAAAGGGACACGATATAAAAGTCACTGCCGCCCTGTGGATATAGCTTTTCGATCGCTAACTTGACCCGACGGCGCGTGATGTAAATGGCGCGTTCAATCTGATCAAGATTTTGATGATCGGCATCGGCTAAGAAAAATGCTTGCTCGATATGGGGCTGATTTTCTCGCGCTTGAACACCCAACACCTCTGGCTTCACTGGCACAACGCGCCAACCGACCAGATTCAACCCTTCTTCGGCGGCAATTTTAACGGTAATTTCCTTGAACTGAACAGCGCGATCGCGATCCTGTGGCAAGAAAAACATCCCCACCGCCGTATGTTCTGGATCAATCGCAGGAAAATATTTTTGCAATAACGTCCAAGGAATTGCAGTCATTACCCCCGCCCCATCGCCCGAATCTTGGTCAGCGCTACATCCGCCCCGATGCTCCATACAAGTCAGAGCCTTGAGCGCATTACTGACGATTTTATGGCTGGCGCGACCTTCCTTGTCAGCAATAAAACCCACCCCACAGGCATCACGCTCTTCCACTAGCCAAGTCGGACCTTGGATCAAATTAGTAGTTCCAAACTGATTAGACTGACTTGTATTCACGCGGCTAACTTCCATCGGCTTATCTGTTGCTATCAAAAAAATAAGTTAAATTTATGAGATTTTATGAGATCTTTGAAGATGGGTAATGGCGCGATCGCTACATCACTGAACATCTCACCCTGCCTTACACATTGTTAATTCTAAATTAAGCTTTTTATTAACAGATGCAAAACTGCTAGTATCTGGCTTATAGAAATTTGCTTTAAACTAACTGAGATTGCTTGAAAGCGTTGCAAATTCTTACTCTTAACCATAGCTAGTACTTTGGATATGAGTCAAACTCACTATTTAAATACTATTTAAACACTATTTAAATTAGGCTGGCATTCAAGTATAGATACGAAGGCAAGCCTTTGATCATAACTCTTTACTTAGCTCTACGCATAGATACTAAGCAGGTGTTTTTTGCTGTTTTTCTTGCTATTTTTTAAGTGGGGCATGATTGAATTATAGGCGACAAATATTTTTCTTGTGTGCGACTTACTACAGTTTGATGATGGTTTCCATGATTAATCATGATTAATAGGGTGAGGTAAAGCCAACACTGTTAATCATCACTTTACGATTGTCTAAGTATGTACGCTTAATTAAATATAAAACCCTAAAACCTGCGGCG
>DCSN01000224.1:43826-50955 GCA_002325645.1 Pseudanabaena sp. UBA1465 | reverse complement strand
GCGTGCGCCGCAGGTTTTAGATCTGGTTTTTAATTATGCCGATGTACTTAGATAATTGTCTAAGAGTTTCAGTGATTTGCATAATGGCTTATTGGCTTCTCAAAAGTGAACCCCATGTCTACTCCTACGCCGATCTAGAACGCGATCGCCACACAATTTGGGATGGCGTGAATAATAATCTAGCCCTCAAACATATCCGCACGATGCAGCCGCAGGATCTAGCGCTGATCTATCACACAGGTGATGAGCGTCGCGCAATCGGTATTGCTGAAGTGATTAGCCTGCCCTATATTGACCCAAAACTAGATGATCCTAAACGCGCTGTCGTTGATGTCAAAGCAGTGCGATCGCTACCTCAGCCTGTAACTCTTGCTCAAATCAAACAAGATCCTGATTTTGAAGGCTTTGATCTAATTCGGATCGGTCGCCTATCGGTTGTACCTGTGTCAGAAGCGCATTGGCAAAAGATTTTAGAACTTGCTAGACAATAACAAAGTAGCCCAGAGAAATTTTTGAAGGCGGGGCTTTGCCGCGCTTTCAAAAATTTCTCTGGGGTTTAAGTCAGCGCAAAGCCCTGTAGCAGCATTTAATAGGTTGAGGTTTTGATGATATTCATCGAAAGAATCATGCTTTAAAATTTATAAAGTTTAGTACAATACTTAACATTCCCTTGGTAAGTATTTATTCTCATCGCCATGACATTAGACCAATTTCCTTGGCTTACCGCGATCGTCCTGCTCCCACTCATAGCTTCCTTACTCATCCCCATCTTGCCAGACAAAGAAGGCAAAACTGTGCGTTGGTATGCATTAGGTGTAGGCATCGCTGACTTTATTTTGATGTGCTACGCCTTCTGGAAAAACTATGACTCAAGTAGTGCGACTTTTCAACTCGCGGAAAAGTACACATGGATACCCCAGCTAGGACTTAGCTGGGCAGTTTCGGTCGATGGCATTTCTGCCCCCCTAGTACTGTTGGCTGGGCTTGTCACTACGCTGTCGATATTTGCAGCATGGCAAGTCAACGTCAAACCACGACTATTTTATTTCCTGATGTTGGTGCTTTACGCCGCCCAGATCGGGGTCTTTGTTTCTCAAGATTTATTGATGTTTTTCATCATGTGGGAAGTGGAGCTAATTCCCGTATATCTCCTCGTTTCCATCTGGGGAGGTCAAAAACGTCAGTATGCAGCAACTAAGTTTTTGCTTTATACCGCCGCCGCTTCCATTTTTATTTTGGTTGCGGGTCTCGCAATGGCGCTCTATGGTGATAACCTGACCTTTGACATGGCTGAACTAGCGCTCAAGGATTTCCCTCTAGCGTTTGAACTCCCCCTGTATGCAGGTTTGTTAATTGCCTTTGGTGTCAAATTAGCGATTTTCCCTCTGCATACTTGGTTGCCCGATGCTCATGGTGAAGCTTCTTCGCCTGTATCGATGATCTTAGCTGGCGTATTACTAAAAATGGGTGGTTATGGTTTAATCCGCTTAAATATGGGATTACTTGACCATGCCCATGTGTATTTTGCACCCGTATTAGCGATGTTAGGCGTAATCAATATTGTCTATGGTGCAGTGAATTCCTTTGCTCAGACCAATATGAAGCGTCGCCTCGCTTTTTCGTCGGTTTCGCACATGGGATTTGTGCTGATCGGGATTGCCTCCTTCACTGATTTAGGAATCAGTGGCGCGATGTTACAAATGATCTCCCATGGTTTGATCGCCTCAGTCTTATTTTTCCTTGCAGGTGTCACCTACGATCGCACCCACACCATGTTATTGAATGAGATGGGCTATATCGGAAAGGTCATGCCGAAAGTATTCGCCCTATTTACGGTCGGCGCATTAGCATCCCTCGCTCTGCCTGGTATGAGTGGCTTTGCTAGTGAAATCTCCATATTTGTGGGTATGACCTCTAGTGATGTCTATAGCTCCACGTTCCGCACTGTGACGGTATTCCTCGCCGCAGTTGGGGTGATTCTCACACCGATTTATCTGCTCTCGATGTTGCGTCAGATTTTCTACGCTTGCGATGGCAATCCATCCTGTGACATTAATCCATCCTGCGATATTTCGGATATCAGTCTCAAATCTCAGGGCAATCAAGAAGTAGTTTGTTTCGGTACAAATTGTCTGCTACCTAGTGAAGCTGATTTTAGTGATGCGAGTCCTCGCGAAGTCTTTATTGCTGCTTGTTTTATCGTGCCAATTATTGCAATTGGTGCTTATCCTAAACTAGCCACAGGTTTTTATGATGCAACGACGGTGGCAATTAATTCACAAATGCGTCTTGCCCATGAACAGGTTGCCTCCACGAAAAACACTCAAATCTTTGCTGAGCAATCGTCTTTCCCAACTCTAGGTAAAGTTACATCTAGAGAAATTATTGCTAACAAATAATCCTTCGACATCGCTTTCTAAATAAAAAAGAGACTCGCACTGCGGGTCTCTTTTTTATTAACTACGTCCAGAAGCCATATTCTCGAACTTGGTTAAGCGTGGTTCAAACAATAACTTCACAGTACCAACGGGACCATTACGATGCTTAGCAATGATAATCTCCGCAACACCGCGATCGGGGGTTTCTGGGTTGTAATATTCATCACGATATAAATTAATTACTAAATCCGCATCTTGCTCGATGCTTCCACTTTCTCTCAAGTCGGAAAGCATTGGACGCTTATTCGTTCTCGCTTCTACGCCTCGACTTAATTGGGATAGGGCAATTACAGGTACATTTAATTCACGCGCTAAGGCTTTAAGCGATCGCGTAATTCTGGATATTTCCTGCACCCGATTATCGGAACCAGAACCTTCCATTAATTGCAAATAATCAATCAAGATTAACCCTAGCACTCCTCCTTTTTCTGATTGCAAACGCCGAGCTTTAGAGCGTAATTCCGTAATCGGTGGATTGGGAGTATCATCGATAAATAGCGGCAATTCTGAAAGCCCACTAATTGCCATCGCCACGGTTCCCCATTCATTTTCGCTAATTTGTCCCGTGCGAAGGCGATTACTATCAATACCCATATCACTAGAGCGAACTTTAGACTGACTGGCTAAAAGACGATAAACCAATTGCTCCTTAGACATTTCCAAACTAAAGATTGCCACAGGTAATCGATGAATTTCCGCCATTTTCCGTGCTATTTCTAGCCCAAAAGCGGTGTTATGCACACAAATATCATTGGCAACAAAGTTATGGGTTTTAGGAATTGTCAAATCATAAACTTGCTTTTCGCCGACAAACTCGATCGCGGTGATTTTATCCCAATAAATATCGCTAGTGGCAAGATTTTGTAATGAGAGGCAATCAACGGCTGTGGCTAGTTTTAATAATCTTTCTCTGGTAGGAGCGCGTTTACCAACGTGAATATTGGAACTATTAATACCTGCTGTTTCTGCCAAATTTTTCCAAGATTGATCACCTTTAGCGATCGCCAAATCATGCCAAACTTCAACGGGTATTAAATCAGTATTAGTTTGATATCGCTTCGAGTATAAAGCTAATTTTGCTTTACTAATTGCATCTTCTTTGCCAAAAACACCAATTTCATCAATGAGAATCTGTAATGATAAAGCGTCAGTAATATCAAGTTGCCAACAGTGACGAAGTTCTTGTTTATATTTAACTTGCTTGTGTTTAAGTTTGACAATTACACCAAATCTTAATAATAAATGCTGGACTTGACGGGCTAACTTTTCGCTGACAGTGGCATAACCTGCTTGGACTTGTCCGCTAGTTAAAACAGACATCCATCCATCAGTGGCAAGTAACCGATTTAAAAATAAAGCAACTAGAGATTTTTCTAAACGAAAAATAAAATCTGGAATTGCTTTTTGATGAGCATTTTTGCCCCAAATTTCTAAATCCCTTAACCAAGTAATTAGGGGATTACCTGAACCTCTTTCTTTTGACGTAGTATGCAGCGTTGCAGCGCGATCGCCATGCGTATCAATTGTCACCTTTAGACTAGGAGAAAACTGTTCGACAGCAGCAATAAAATCATCTTGAATTTGGGGATTGATATTTGTAAATCTAGGGCTGCTCTGGGTTAAACAACCATCTCCTAATAAATAAGCTAAGAGTTTAATTTCACAACTAGGACGAACTTCCTTCCCAAAGACCGCTATTTGACGGGGGAGCGCGATTTTATCACCCACGCATAATTTACCTAGTTGTTGCCAACCAATAATTGTTAAAAATGGATGAGTTAAAGTGGTTTCAATTTGTCTTCCTAACGCAGTTGTGACCCGAAATACTGGCTTAATACCATCATCGATAAAATCTGACGGTTGCGTTAAATTAAAACGCCAATTCTCTCCTAACGTTAAAAGGTTTGGTTTGCTTTGATTTTGTTGATATTGCTGATAGATTTCTTCAATCGTGCTAATACTGCCATCGGCTAAAACTAATTCACTATCAAAGGCTAAACATTTTCCCATTGACGGACGACCTGCGAGGATAATTAAATCCGATCGCTGCAAGCCATTGGTCATCGCATCAAAATCGTAAAATCCTGTAACTAAACCTGTGGCGGTGGAATTGCCAGTACCAAGGGAATTAAAGCGATTTTCTAATTCATAAAAAGTCTTAGTGAGAATATCCGCCGCAGGGGTAAGCCCTTGTTGGGCGCGAGATTGCGTAACTGCAAAAATCTTTTGTTCCGATTGATCGAGAAGTTGGGCGAGTTCGATCTCGTTGCTGTAGCTAATCTCGACAACGCCTCTAGCGGCTTCCGCTAATTTTCGTCTTGCGTATTTATCCGCAACCAATTGAGCATAAAAATCAATATTTACAGCGCTGACGGTGCGATCGCAAAGTTGCGCGATTTTTGATTGACCGCCAATTTTTTCGAGCATATCGCGATCGCTGAGCCATGTGGTCAAGCTCATCATGTCGGTGGGATTAGACTGGTTATGTAATAACAAGCAAGCCCGAAAAATTTCCTGATGGGCTGCCACATAAAACATTTCAGGACGCAAAGTATCTAGCACCCGCGATACCGCCTCTGGATCGATCAAAATCCCGCCTAAAACTGCTTCCTCTGCTTCAATATTCTGGGGGGGCAAGCGATCGCTGATAGATTCAAATTCTTTGCTCATTTATCTAGAAATTGAGAGGTTAGGTTCGAGTGCATTCATAATTCTAGTTTTTAATTGCAAAATTAAAACTCACAGTGCAAAGGTAATTGCCACGCAATAAAATAAAGAACCAATTATTTGTGGCGCGGCTCCGCCGCGCCACAAATAATTAAAATCCTAATTGCCGCGTGACAATATGTATAGAAAGTAACAAGCGCTATAGTGCAGGTAGTAATGAGTAACGAGTATGGGATTTGAGGAAGCCTTTGTTTTTGTCGTAGTAGGTTTTGTGGTGAGCTACTATCAGCGATCGCGACAGGGAGCAGATCGGCAATCAGAAATAATATTTCTGTGGATTTTGGCGGTTGCATTACCAAGTCTAGCCATTGTATGGACAATCTTCAATCAAACAGCTTTACCGTTAATGTTTGTGGTGACTGGCATTTTGCTGGGGACATGGATTTATGGCGGTCATACCAAGGCAGATAATCTCCATGATGAAGCGATAAATCTTTCGCCGAGCGAAGAAAAACAACTCAAGAACTGCTTTTCTCCTAATATTTATCATCTGAAGGATTTAGAGTATCAACCCCAAGAAATTTACTGTCGAGGCAGCCTGCGATCGCAGAATTACAAATATGCCTACGACACCATCAATCAAAATATTCAAAAAATATTTGGCGATCGCTTCCTTTGCTATTTACAAGAAAGTCCTATCGAAAATTTAGGTAAAAGTTTTGGGGCATCATTTGGGACATCATCAGATGACCAGAATCCTATCAATTATTGCTTTTATCTGATCCCCAATCAAATCCCCAATCAACATACTACTCAACCTACCCCATCAAAATTTAGCAATAAACTATATACAGAATGGACCACAAGCATTATCAGCATTATCTGCACAGCATTTACAGTGCTAGTAGTAGGCGCAAAAATCCATCGTCTTGAAGCCCTGAATATCAACAATTTACAAACAGGTATTCCCTATCTAATCGGCATAGTCAGCATATTTATAGCAAGGGCGATCGCCAAATATTACATTGCCGCGAAATATAAAGTGCGATTTGCTCCTCCCATCTTCCTACCTTGCATTGGTGGTTTTGGTCTCCTTAGTAGCCTACAACTTAACCAAAAAACATCTCTAATCCCTGCTACCCAGCGTCGTATTCTCTTTGATTTAGCAGTAACCCCAACGATTGCAGGCTTAATTATCTCCATAATTTTATTGATTTTGGGAAATTGGTTCTTAATTTCGCCGATAAGCCCCAATTCCTTAGCCATTTCATCTTCACTTATACCCAATCTCGATACCTTCAATTTTAAAAACTCAATTTTTGGAAGTTTATTACAAGCAATTTTCTCCATCGGCAAAGTTACCCTCACAACCAGCCCAAATCCAGAAGCCATACAAGCTGTCTCGCCACTCACCTTAGCAGGCTGGACAGGTTTAGCCCTTAGCGCTTTGCAACTACTACCCTTTGACTTGCTTGATGGCGGAAACATAGCGATCGCCATGTTTGGGCATCGCCAATCCGTCCAAATTGCGAGGATCACCAGAATCATACTCCTAGCAATTTCCTTAGTTGTGCAGCCTTGGCTACGGATTTACAGCATCCTCTTATTTTTATTACCTACCCCACAGCCCCTAATTTTAAATGAGAGCATAGAAATTGATAGAAATCGTGATCTGCTAGGAATAGGTTTAATGTCGATCGCCTTACTAATCATGCTACCTATGCCAAAATCTTTCCTATAGCCAGAAACAGGTCGGCGGCGCGAAGTGCCGCCGACCTGTTTTTGCTAGGCAATCGAGCATAATTAAAACCAGATCTAAAACCAGATCTAAAACCTATGGCGTACGCCATAGGTTTTAGATTTGGTTTTAGCGCAAAGCGCTGTATGCAATCCTGATTTATGGGATTTAACCAGGGCAACCGCACAGGTTTCTTAACAAAAGAGGGCACATTTCGCAATAATTAGCGAAAGCTAAGCAATTTGATGTCGTGGCTTTGCCACGCCATTAAAACCCAAGAAATAGA
>DCSN01000224.1:24779-43755 GCA_002325645.1 Pseudanabaena sp. UBA1465 | reverse complement strand
TCTATTTCTTGGGTTTTAATGGCTAATTCTATAGTGGGAAGGGAGTAACTTTGACTGATGGCTTTAAGATTGGCAGACTCAAATTGGTTGGTAGCCGTGATTTAAACTTCTACCAGATAGAGCAAATAAAACGAGTCAGGCTGGTTCGCCGTGCTGATGGTTACTATGCTCAGTTTTGCGTAGATGTTGACCGTAGAGAAGGCATGGAGCCAACTCAAACCACAATTGGCTTAGATGTTGGTTTAAACCATTTCTATACCGATTCAAAAGGTGAAGTAGTAGAAAATCCTAGATTGCTTAGAAAGTCGGAGCGTCAACTCAAAAAGTTACAACGCAAAGTTTCTAAGCGTAAAAAGGGTTCGGCTAATCGCAGGAAAGCAATTAAGCGGTTAGCAAGAAAACATTTGCAAGTATCAAGGCAGCGTAAAGACTTTGCGGTAAAAACTGCAAGGTGCGTGGTTCGGTCTAACGACCTGATTGCCTAGGTCGATTTGCAAGTGCGGAATATGGTCAAGAATCATAAATTAGCTAAGTCAATATCTGACGCAAGCTGGTCTATGTTTCGTCTATGGGTTGAGTATTTTGGTAAGGTATTTGGCAAAGTCACTGTTGCAGTGCCGCCTCAATATACGAGCCAAAATTGTTCAAACTGTGGAACCACTGTCAAGAAATCGCTGAGTGAGCGCACTCATCAATGCAGTCATTGCGGAACGGTTTTAGACCGTGACCACAATGCTGCACTGAATATCTTGGCTATTGGTTTAAATAGGGTAGGGCATACCCAAATTTCTACGCCTGGGTCGAGTTCGACCTCCGTCAACTAGATAATGGTCTATTTGGTAAGTTGTCTCGCTGAATCAGGAATCTCAGTCGCGTTACTCGCTGAGAGTGTCAAGAATCTGTAAATACAACCTGTTAGGGCGATCGCCCAATGTTAGCGATCGCGATATAATCAGAGATAGTTAATTTACAAATCTTAAAGATTAGAAGATTATTTATGAGTGAAGTTACTAACCCTCTTTTAATTGGCAAAGGTTTACCACCATTTCCAGAAATTAAGCATGAACAGGTCATTCCTGCGATTACCCAATTACTTGAAGAAACAAGTACAGAATTGACCAACCTCGAAGCGAATCTTCAACCCACATGGACTGGGTTAGTGGAGCCTCTCGAAAAGCTGACTGAGCGCATTGGTTGGGCATGGGGCGCGATCGAGCATTTACTCAGCGTCAAAAATAGCGCTGAATTGCGCGAGGCTCACAAGGTTGTGCAGCCAAAGGTGATCGAATTCTTTAACCGCTTTAGCCAGAGCCAACCAGTCTATAAGGCTTATAAAGCAATTTATGGCTCATCGGAGTGGGATAGCCTTGAACCTGCTCAAAAACGCATTGTTGAAGCCGCCATTCGCGATGCAGAGCTTTCGGGCGTTGGGTTAGAAGGTGAAGCGAAAGAGAAATTCAACGCAATTCAAATGGAACTTGCGGAACTTTCTACCAACTTCTCCAACCATGTTTTGGATGCTACCAAGGCGTTTAGCATGACTTTGACTCTGCCCGAAGAGATTGAAGGTCTGCCTCCTAGCTTATTAGCACAAGCTGCTCAAGCCGCACGTTTAGACGGTGACGACAAAGCCACCCCTGAAAATGGTCCTTGGTGCATTACCCTTGACTATCCCAGCTATGTTCCATTTATGCAGCATAGTCGCCGCCGTGATTTGCGTGAAAAGCTATATCGCGCCTTTGTGAGTCGTGCTGCCAGTGGTGAGTTTGACAATTCTCCATTAATCGATCGCATTCTCGAATTGCGTAAACAAAAAGCAGAATTACTAAGTTATCCCACCTATGCCGAACTCAGCCTTGCCAGAAAAATGGCTCCTAATGTGGAAGCAGTTGAGAAGTTACTAGAAGAACTGCGTCAGTCCAGCTATGCCGCCGCCGTCGCTGAATTTGCAGAACTAAAGGAATTTGCTAAGTCTCAAGGCGAAACCACAGAACTCAAGCATTGGGATATCTCCTATTGGGCCGAGCGTCAACGCGAAACTAAGTTCAACTTCACTGTCGAAGAATTGCGTCCTTACTTCCCATTACCTCAAGTTCTCGAAGGTCTATTTGCCCTTGTGAAGCGTTTATTTGGAGTCACCGTAGTACCTGCGGATGGTCAAGCCCCAATCTGGCATGAAAGTGTGCGCTTCTTTGAAATTCAGAATGAGAGTAATGAGGCGATCGCCAATTTCTATCTCGACCCCTACAGCCGTCCTGCCGAAAAGCGTGGCGGTGCATGGATGAATGACTGCATCGGACGCGCCAAAATCACCGAAGATGGTAAGCCAATCACCCGTTTACCCGTTGCCTATTTGATTTGCAATCAATCACCCCCTGTCGATGGCAAGCCTAGCCTGATGACCTTTGGCGAAGTGGAAACTCTCTTCCATGAGTTCGGACATGGCTTGCAGCATATGTTAACCAAGGTTGATTATTCAGGTGCTTCGGGCATTAATAATGTGGAATGGGATGCAGTGGAACTTCCCAGTCAGTTTATGGAAAATTGGTGCTACGATCGCGCCACCTTGTTTGGCATGGCAAAGCATTATGAGACAGGCAAAACTCTTCCTGAAAGCTATTTCCAAAAGCTGGTTGATTCCAAAAATTATATGAGTGGTTCAGGAATGTTGCGTCAGTTGCATTTCAGCCTTGTGGATATCGAGTTACACCATCGCTATCAAGTCGGCGGTACAGAAACACCAAGCCAAATGCGATCGCGCCTTGCGGAAACCACAATGGTAATCCCACCCTTGCCCGAAGATAACTTTCTCTGTTCCTTTGGTCATATCTTCGCGGGAGGCTATGCCGCAGGTTACTACAGTTACAAGTGGGCAGAAGTCCTCAGTGCTGATGCCTTTGCCGCCTTTGAGGAAGCTGGGCTAGAAGATGAAATTGCGATCGCCTCGATCGGTAGACTCTATCGCGATACAGTATTGGCACTTGGCGGCAGTAAGCATCCGATGGAAGTCTTCAAAACCTTCCGAGGACGTGAACCTAGCACGGCTCCATTATTGCGTCACAGTGGCTTAGCCAAAGTCTAATCTAATCTAATCTAATCAATGCACAAGCTACAGCGCGGTGCGCTGTAGCTTGTTTTTAGGGTCTTTCGTGGATAAACCATCGATTTATTTTGAGTAGCGATCGCGCATGATCACGGATAGATACTCCCGATAGCAAAGTTGTGCAAGGGGCTAAAAGCACCTGTTCGCTTGCTAATTTAAAGGCTTCCTGAGGAGTAGATGGTCGTTTGCCAACCAAAAGTTGCAGCATCGTTCCATAATGACAAACCAAATCGGCTTCATAGAATTGATGCCATTTTTGTAGCAAAGGAATAGCCATTTTACTGCCGCCATACCAAGATAGATAAGCAAGGGTTTCCCAACTATGGGGCGTTGGCAGTAGTATTAGTGCCATTGTTTGCCCATTCGGTTGATACCAGTCTAGATAAGTTGTTTCTTGATGCGATAGTGCAGGAATGTCAGCAATGTGCTGCAATTCCCAATCAAATAGATACTTCTCAATATCGACAATAGTGGAAATTTGTCCCGATCGCACTATTGCTTGTAGTTCAGAAATTAATGGTGCTATACCAAAGATAGAACTTGTATTGGCTAACTCTGTAAAGATCTGTTCTTCTAAATTGTAGGTATTAAATCGAGCGCTTTCATCTAAAAAATTGTCTAGCTCCTGAGAACTAATAGAATTAGCCCTCGCGATAATTGCCTCTGGAGATAGATCTAAATTTGGATATTCTTCGCCAAAGTAAAATCGTGAAAAGAAATCTTCATCATTCACGGTTTTCTGCCAATTTCCCCCATTACTACCCCAGCAAGCTGTAATCACTGGATATCTTTGGGTTTGAGGCATTAAATCTTTGAGTAGATACCAAGCTGCAAGGCTATTTTCTAGATTAACCGCGATCGCTAAGGCTACACTTTGCGTCATTGGAATATCAAGCTGAATCATATCTGCTTCGCTTAAAAAAGTTCCACTTAGTAGCTCTCGCAAAGATTCTATAGAGTTAAGCATTTAAAGTTATTGATAGCTTCTATAATCATTAAACCATTTAGAATTGCGCCATGCTCACCGTTATTTTATTGATTTGCTCCAATATATTTATGACCTTTGCATGGTACGGTCATCTCAAATTCTTTCAAAATCAATCTTTATTATTTGTGATTTTGGCGAGTTTTTGGACTAATGATGCTGGCGGTATGGTTTGCGATCGCTGTTAAGTAACTATTGATTAAGTGATTAAGAGAAATAATTAAATAACGCCTTAAAATACGGTAAAATTTCACTTGAACAATAATTGGCCAAAAAACTGCTGTGCAGATTACTGATATTCCGATAGGTTGGCTACTTTTGGATATAGAGAGAAAGAAAAAAGCCAATGGTAAATGGAAAATATCAGAGATTGCTTTGGTAGATTGTACTGAAAAGTATCACAATAAAGCATTAGAAAGATCGACAGCATATTTGACGCTAGAGAAAATCAAAAAATCAAAGGTTGTTTTAGGACATAATATCCGTCGGCATGACTTAGCGACACTCTTTACAAATATTCCTTCATGGCTCAGCTTGAGAATTTGCGATACTCTTGAATTATCGGCACTTTTTTTAATCGGACAGCAAACGCATAAACTTAGCAAACTATATCGTCAAGAACTTGGATTTTCAGATCCATTAGAAGATGCTTGGGAGAGTTTTGAGCTTTACGAAAAGGTTAAAGAATTAGGCAAGAACTTACCTGCATTAGTTTGTTATTGGGCTTGGCAATTCTTGCCAAATGGATATCCTTTATGTTTAATCCCTGAAATAGAAGGGGTAAATGATTGGAAAAATCTTGGGGAAAAATTTCCTAATGCTGATATAAAGGCACTACAAAAATATATAGAAGCCATTCCTAAAAAGCCAAATATCAATAATTTGGGAATAATCATATTTTTAAATTGGCTATACCATCTTGATAAACCTCTAGCCCACCGTCCTAAATGGGTTGAAGAAACTTTTCCTCAATTTCGAGAAGCTGAAGCTATTACTTTTCCTTTTCTATCACAAGACTATTTCTTAGATACTACGTTACCTCAAGAACTAAAGTTCTTTTTTGGTGATAGTTATTCTTTTAGAGATAATCAGCTAGAGCTTGTTAAAGCATTTTTGAGTAAAGAAGTAACTCCATTGGGGATTTTACCAACTGGTGGGGGTAAGAGTTTGACATTCCAGTTTCCTGCGTTGCTTTTTTCAAAATATCAGAGAGGACTATCCGTAATCATTTCGCCCCTACAGGCTTTGATGATGGATCAAGTCCAAAATTTGCAGGAACAATTAAAAGAGCGACATCCTAACTATGTTGATAGAGTTGCTTTGTTATCAGGTACGCAAAGTCTCAGTGAGCAGAAAGAAGTAATTGATAACTTATGGCAAGGGAAAGTAGATATTCTCTATTTATCTCCTGAAAGATTGCGTCAGCCAACTATTCAAAGGCTTTTAAAGCATCGTGTACCAGTTTTATGGGTGCTAGATGAGGCGCATACTCTTTCGCAATGGGGGCATGATTTTCGTCCTGATTTTATGCGGATTGCGGGAATTATTAAGCAAATTTATCAGAATAAAATTCATAATTGTCGCTGGGGATTTGTCACAGCAACAGCAACAAAGAAGGTAATCAAAGATTTAGAAGACAAAGTAAAAAAAATTAATTTAGATCAGCAAAGTGGAAAGCTTTTTACTGGGAAATTAGAGATTTTTCCTAGAGACAAAGAATATTTTCAATGGCGTAAGGAAATCACAACCTATGTTGAAAACGTTTCTGAAAAATACAGACAGGATAATATGCTGTCGATCATAGAAACAGAGCATAATCAACATCCTGATGGAGTAACTATTGTTTATGCGCGTTTCAGAAAAGAGACTGAGAAATATGCAAAAGTTATTTGCGATCGCACAGATTTGAGAGCAGCAGCTTTTCACGGTGGGCTTACAGCACAAAAAAAGCAAGAGATACTACAAAAATTTAAGGATAAACAATTAGACGTTGTAGTTGCGACAAATGCCTTTGGTATGGGTATAGATCGCGAAGGTATTCATACTGTGATCCACATTGCGCCGCCAGCGACTCCTGAAGCGTATTTACAAGAGATCGGGAGATTAGCTCGTAAACAAGGAGAACAAGGTAAAGCATATCTATTTCAAGACAATGAAGATTTTAAACGCACATTTGAGCAAAATGATGAATCTCAAATTAGTTTTCAGGCAATGCAAGGTTGTTGGGGTGTAATCAGGGAAAAATTAAAGAAAGGCAATGGAGATGCTTGGGTAAGTACTTTAGATTTAGAAAAGCATCTTGAATCTAATAATTCAGAAATTCTTGCGACTCAAACAAGAACTGTACTTTATCAATTGGAAGAAGGAAATCTGATCAAGGAAGAAGAGTCATGTCCTTGTATTTTGTATGTCAAGTTAAATAATGATATGGCATTAGCGAGTGATATTCCAGCAACCTCGAAACAATTGATGCAATATCTTACGGAAATTGGAATTAAACAAAAAGATAATGCTATTGACTTAGATATTCAAGAAGCCGCATTGTCTATACCAATGTATCCTACTAAAATAATCAACAGTGTCCGTCAGTTAGTAAAATCTGGGATAGTTTCTTGGCGTTATGAGATTGCTTTTAAGTTTTCTGAGAAGAAAGTAAAACCAAGAATCACGGAGATTTTTGACAGAACACAAGCTTTTTTATTAGACTTACAAGAACAAGACATACTCATTGAAGAAAACAATTTAATCCGCCTTAATAGTATTGAATCTTTAGAGAGAAAAATTTCAGACAAAATAAAACTCAACCCAGACAAAATAAAACTCAACTTTAAATTAAATGATGCTTTAAAGCTGCTGACAAAATTAAAGCTTGCTAGGTATGAAGAAAAAAGCTGTAGCACTATTAATTTATATTTTAATGACAATCAATCTTTTAGTCATTGGATAAAAGTAAGTTTGGAAGCTTGTAATGTTGCTCTTAGCCGTGTTGAGACAATGGAAATGGTACTAAGTCAAATTTTTGATACCAAAAAATGGAAAAGAACAGACAATCAAATTATCGATATAGCAGAAGTTGAGTTGAAATTAAAAAGTGCAGAAGTTGAGTTGAAATTAAAAAACACTGATATAAATTCTATGCCTATATTAAACTTAATGCAAGGCTTGGGGCTAATTATGCTAGGTAAAGGTGATTCTAATTACGATAGACTTTATCATGTTGTTAAAGGTAGTAGAACAAACTGGAGTAAATCTATATATGAACCTCTCCGCGAACATTATGAACAAAAATTTCAGCGTGTTCATGCAATTCAAGAAATTTTAAAGTATAAAGATAATGAGAAAAAGAGAATATCAGTATTAAAAGATTATTTCTTAATGGCTTTAGCTAGTTTTAAAGAAAAATATTTGCCTAATGTAGATATTAGTAATCCGCCCATAATTAGTGAAATACTTAACAATCTTAGTGATGCTCAAAAAGAAATTGTCAAAGACGATACTAGTAGAGCTTTGCTCGTTTTGGCGGGACCTGGTTCGGGGAAAACGAGAACCATTGTTAATCGAGTTGCTCATTTAATTGCAATTAGTGGTGTATCACCATCAAGAATTTTAGTCTTATCGCATACACGCACGGCGGCAGCAGAAGTGAGAAAACGCCTATATCAACTTTTAGGGGCGAGGGGTTCACGAGTTGATGCACTTACTTTTCATGCTTTAGCTTCTAAACTAACAGGATTGAGACATAATGATGCTCCAGATGGAATCGGTAGAAATGCAAATACAGATACAAAATTTAATTGGTTACTAAACGAATTAATTAATTATCTTGGAGACAATGACACTAATTATCAGTACATATTGATTGATGAATATCAAGATATTAATGAATCACAATATCAGATTGTAAAGTTGTTAGGAAATTTCCAAAGGGATGAAGATCAAGATGAACAACAGAATAGCTTTTTAGTTGCTGTGGGCGATCCTAATCAAAATCTATTCGAGTTTTCTGGGAGTAGTAATAGATTTATTAATGAATTTCGCAGGGATTGGGATATACAGGATCAACCCGAAAGATGCCTCTTGGCAAATTATCGATCGCTTCCTGCAATAGTTGATTTTACAAATGCGTTCATCAGTAAAGCAATTCCTAATAATCAAATTAATCAAACAGGCGAAAAAATCTATGCTTATCGTACTGATGACATTGGCGAAATATTATGGGGAGAATATTCTCATCTTTACCATGCTGCTAAATGGATGGTAGATAGAATTAAGAAATTAATTTTTGAAAAACAAATTAAACCCAATGAAATCGCAATATTAGCCCATAGATGGAATGATTTACGTTTTCTTCAGCATTTCCTGCAAGAGATTGGTATTCCTTATCAGTTTTATGATAGCTCCGATAAATTTCGCCCTTCTAATAGTCTGATTGGTCAAAAGGTTTTAGAACATCTTAGGAAAGATCTGAATCTAGCAGTCGATGATCCAATGACTCACTTAGAGAAAGTTCGCCTAAAGCTCGGCTATAGCGATCAAGATGTTGCATGGAAATCTCTGTTAGCAACCTTGGATAACTGCAAAAATATTACTCAAGAAGAAATCTGTTATCTCTTGGAAGAGGCAAAAACTATCAGACCAGAAGAGGTTGTGCTTTCTACATTCCACAGCGCTAAAGGTTCAGAATTTGCTCATGTATTTGTGCTAGAAGATGGCGATAGATTGGATCGTAATAATAGTTATGAGAGTTGTACTCGAAAACTCTATGTGGGATTTACAAGAGCAAAAGATTCCCTATCGATTCTTTTTAAACAAGGTTCAAGGCAAAATGATCCTGCTTTGGTTGCAGTGTCTATTTTAAAAAATAGTGAATTAAATGCAGGCGTGTCTAAAATCGAAATACCAACAATTTCTTTGAATCATCAATCTATCCGTTACCAAATTATATTAGAGCCTAAAGATTTGCATTTGAGTAATGATTCCGTTCTTATAACATCTGGTCGTAATAGGATAGATTACTATGGACGTAATTGGGGTGATGTAATTATTGACGGTATGTCTTTTTACTATGCATATGGCTCTCATGATCAATCAGGTTATGTGGCTGTTTTATCTGCAAGTGGAAAAAAAATATTGCAAAAACACCTAAATCATAAAATTACAGCAAAAGGACATACGATATTGCGTTTTGATCGTGATGATGATTACCTATCAGAAAATTTGCAAAAGTCTTATTTAGGCGATCATCATTATGTGGTTTTGCCTTGCTTAGAAATAGAAGAAAGATTGTAAATCGAACCTATAAATATTATGTAGAAATCATGTAAAAATTGTTTATAAATTCCTTTCTCAAAATATTTCCAAGTAATTACCTCATCAAATAAGGCGATCGCCGATCTTGATCTTTATTTATTGGCTTACAAATATTTGTTTCAGAATGATAAATATGTTCAATCTCTTCCTGTGAAAGAATGAACTCCAAATATAATTCTCCTAACCAGTCACGCATTTTACTTAATCTAGAAAAGAGTCTAAATTGAGATTCAGTTAACATTTTTTGAGTTCTCTCTAGTTGCACAGGAGTCATGGATTTACTCCTCCCTTAAACCGACTCCTATATTGTGCATCTAGTTCCCGATTAATCTTGTGACAGGCAAGGCTCTCAATTAGCGATCCTTGTCTCACTTAATAGGCGATCTCAATCACTTAACTTGGTTATCAAAATCACACAAAAAGCAACCAGCCAAATTTTTATAGCACGGAAAAGCCGTGCTATAAAAAGCTATTGCCACATCCAGAGCGGGATTCCGCTTGTTTCGGCTTCAAACTGTAAACGGTTGAACGCCATTTCTGAGCCACTGGGCAGAAACTTACTGGCAAAGGTTTTCGGAGGCTTAATCGTAAATACTTTAGTATTTTTAGGATCGAGTCCTGCTAACTCGGTTGCCCAGATTCTTGCGTCTTCTTCTGTACCGAGGCGATCGACTAAACCGAGGGTAAGGGCTTGCTCGCCTGTAAATACTCGTCCATCGGCAAACGATCGCACGGTGGCGGGACTGAGCTTACGACCTTCGGCGACGGTTTCGACAAATTGATGGTAGCTGGAATCAATCAGAGATTGGAGAATTTCTCTTTCTTCAATAGTGATTGCGCGATCGAAGGAGAGAATATCTTTGTAAGTGCCTGATTTGATCACTTTAAAGGAAACGCCAATTTTTTCGAGTAGTTTCTCAATATTATTGCCGCGCAAAATTACACCAATGCTGCCTGTAATTGTCCCAGAGTTGGACACGATGTAATCTGCACCTACACCAATATAAACGCCGCCACTAGCGGAAATATTGCCGAAACTGGCGACAACTTTAGTTTTTGATTTTTCCCTAAGGCGTTTGAGGGCGGCGTAGATTTCTTGAGAGTCGCCAACGGTTCCCCCAGGGCTATCGATGCGAAGGAGGAGAGCAGGAAATTTGTTTTCTTCAACAAATTCAAGGGCTTCAAGAACGCGGGTTCTCGTACTCGATCCGATCGCCCCCGTGATTTCGATGCGTGCGATTTTTTTGCGAAATTTGCGTTTGAAAAAGCCGAACATTAAGTTATGAGTTTGAATTTTGGATTAACTTTTACTATTTTAGCTCTTAGCTATAGCGTTTCCCCGTCTAAGGTTGTTTCCCCGACTGCGGAGGGGAAACAACCCTCTATACCTCGCTTGCTTAAAAAGCGGTATCCTGATTATATTCAAGCCAAATATTTCGTAATACATTAAAACTTCCAATGCCCGAAACGGAATTTCTTAGCAGCCTTCAGTCAGGAGGCGATCGCCGTAGACTCAAGACGATCATTATCTTAATCATTGTTTATGGAGTAACAATTGGTTTGCATTTTGCCTCTTGGGGGCGATGGGTGCTACTAGGATTATTTGGTATTCATGCTTTGCGCTTAATTTTTGCGCCACCTTTACCAACCATCGCCACCGACTCTAAACATAATCAAAACAATCAAAATAGACATTCTTTAGAATTACCCGAATTACCATTTTTCTCTCTCTTAGTTTCAGCAAAAAATGAGGAGGCAGTGATTGGAAATTTGGTTAAAAATCTTTGTCAACTTGACTATCCTAGCGATCGCTTTGAAGTTTGGATTGTAGATGACAATAGCAGCGATCGCACTTCTGAGGTTTTGAACATTCTCAAGCAAAAGTATCCGCAATTAAAAACTTTACGACGCGGTGACGAGGCTCAAGGCGGTAAGTCGGGTGCATTAAACCAAGTCTTAGCTTTAACTAAGGGCGATATTATCGGTGTATTTGATGCTGATGCTCAAGTTCCCCATGATGTATTGCGATCGCTTGTACCTGTATTCCAGCAATCAAAAATTGGTGCAGTGCAATTACGAAAAGCGATCGCCAATGCTACAGAAAACTGGTGGACTGGTGGGCAAGCATCGGAACAGGCTTTAGATCTGTATTTACAGGATTTGCGGGTGCGCGTGGGTGGCATGGGCGAACTGCGCGGCAATGGTCAATTTGTGCGCCGTACTGCGCTCAATGATTGCGGCGGATGGAATGAGCAAACTATTACCGATGATCTTGATTTGACGATTCGGCTCCATTTAACCCAATGGGATATCGCCTGTCTAAATTTCCCTGCGGTGGAAGAAGAAGGTGTAATTAATTTTAAACAGCTATGGCATCAGCGCAATCGTTGGGTGGAAGGCGGATTTCAGCGCTATCTCGACTATGGGAGCTTGCTCATCAGCAATCGGATGGGCTTTGCTAAAACCTTTGACGCGACCTTGTTCTTGATCAATCAATATTTGCTACCAGTAGCCTTTATTCCCGATACGATCGCCGCGATCGCCCTCAAGCAAACTCCCATGCTGCCCCCGATCGCTGCCTTTTCGATGACCCTCGCCGCCGTGACGATGGCTTTTGGTATCCGTAGTTCCTACAAAGTCTCATGGTCATCAGCGATCGGGCAAACAATTTCGGGAATGATCTTTATGCTGCATTATATTCCTGTAATTGTGAGTGTCACTTTACGGATGTGTATTATTCCCAAGCAGTTAAAATGGGTAAAAACCCAGCGTCAAGCGACTATTGGCAACTTGCTTGAAGGGATAGAATTAGAAGAGGTAAAAGCAGAGGTAAAAAATGATGCGTGATTGGATCGTTATCGGTGGTGGAATTACAGGTATAGCTCTAGCCTATGAACTCCAAAAAGCAGGATGTTCCGTATTTCTGATTGAACAACATCCACAACTCCAAGGTTCCAGTAGTCTCGGCTATGGTGGCATTTCCTATTGGAGCAGTACCACTCCCCTAACCCATCAGCTTAGTCAAGCAGGAATTGCTCGACAACGTAATCTATCTCAAGAATTAGGGATGGATACGGAATTTCGCGAATTAGATCTTTTGCTCACCATTGATCCTGAGGTCAATCCGCAATCCATTCTCGCTCAGTATACTAATTGCGCGATCGCGCCAACATTACTTAATGCTCAAGAAGCCCATGAACGTGAACCTTTACTAAATCAGCAAGGAATCGGCGGCGCGTTACTCTTCCCCCATGCCCATATTAACCTCGATTGTTTTGTAACTGCTTGTAGTCAGGCATTTACAAAATTAGGCGGCAAAACTGTCTATGCCAAAGTGGAGAACTTTTTGATTGAAGGCGATCGCGTTGTGGGTGTAAACACAAAGGAGGGAGACTTCTACTCGGCTCAAGTTGCGGTTTGTGCGGGAGGATTGTCTCGCGCCTTACTCAAGGCTTCAGGTATTAACGCCAGAATCTATTTCACCCATGCCGAAGCGATCGACACGGAACCCGTTGATCTAAAAATGCAAGCAATGGTCATGCCTGCGGATTCTACCCGCTATCAGTTAGAAGCAACCACTACCGAAGCAGAAAAAGATCATCTTTGGGATACTTCGGGTCAGGAACTGTTATCACCTTCCATTGATGCAGGTGCAATTCAATTTTTAGATAGTCGTGTTAGGTTTGGACAATTGAGCCGCGTATTGACTGACCCTTACGCCGCGATCGATCCTGTGCAAAGTGAAGCAAATATTCGCGACTCTGTAGGTAAAATTTTGCCAAAAGTAGCAGCACTTCAGGGGAAATGGCGGCATTGTTTGGTTGCCTTTAGCAATGATAATTTGCCTCTGATTGGTGCAGTTCAGGAATATGCCAATCTGCATTTATTCTCAGGATTCACCAGTCCGACGGTTTATGCTTTACCCTTAGCCCAAAGATTTGCGGCTCATGTCACAGGCAAACCCGATGAGATCATTCGTCAACTGTCTCCACAACGCTTTCTCCAGAACCTTGCTCGTTAGCAGGTTCTTCATCAAGATCAATAATCTGTCCATTAAAAAGCTCTGCTAAATTTTTAACAACCCGATCATCTTCTGATAAACCAACATATCCCTTCGTTTGAGCAACGGCAATAGGTGGTGCTGGTGGTGCTGGAGATGGAGTGGATGCAGATGGAACGGTTGGCGCGATCGCTGTAGGATTCTGGCTTACTGGGCTAGGTAATGGTTGTGAAATTGGCTGTGAAATTGGGGCAGGAGGCAGGGGTGCGATCGCTGGTGAATAGGGCAGAGGCGCAGAAATTTTGACTGGCTCAGCCTGTTGGGGCGTATTGACAAAGGTAAACATTACCTTAATTGGGCGTTGCAAAACCCTCGCAAAAACTTCCTCTAGCTCTGGGCGCTTCTGAACCACAATATGTTTAGTGGTTTCATCACGCTTTCCAGCCAAGCCAATCTTAATACTTCCACTATCGATGCTTAGAATATGCGCCTGTATTTGGATAAAGACTGATTTCGTAGGTGTTGGCAGTACTGACAAAACACTTTGCCACATCTGATCAAGATCGTATCCAACCGAAGCGATATTCTCAAAATCATCATTTCCCGATGAAATTGGCGTTTCAGCAATAGGTGAAGTTGCTGTTGAGTTAGTGGAATTAATTGCACTAACTAAATTGATAGGTGGTTCGGATACCTGTGCTATTGGAGGATTTGCCACCTCCTGTTTTGGTGACAGTGGAATTTGTGTAACAGGATTAGCTTTCGGAGCTTGGTTTATAGGCGGAGTTGTCGCAATATTTCGAGATGGAATGAATTGTTGATTTGTAGATGGATGAGGAGATTGCGATTGCGCTGCCTGTGCTGAAGGTAATAACCCCATCAGGGTAACTTCCAGCCATAAACGTGGTTGGGTAGAATTACGGATCTGTAACTCGGCGGCGCGTAGATGCTGTTGACCTAATAAAATATTTGGCACTAGTAAAGTTTGAGCCAGTTGCACTAGTCGTTCCCAACCTGAGCTAGTCATAGCAACTAAATCACTGCGATCGCTTGCGGTTTTTGCTATCAATAAATCCCGATAGACATTCGCCAAGTTCTGCAACACGATCAAAGGTTCGCGCCCCCGATCCATAATCCGCCGCACATAATCAATTAACTGCGTGGAATGATCGGCGGCGATCGCCTCAATTAGTGACAGCAAATCCTGCTCTGGAACCGATCCCACCAAATCCCAAACCGCCTCAACCGTAATCTCTCCATCTAATAAACTTAATTGATCGAGCAGCGATTCCGCATCCCGCAGTCCTCCCTGTGCAATCTGCGCGACTAGAGTTAAAGCTTCAATATGAATATTAATATTCTCATTGGCGGCAATCTTCCCTAAATGCTTCACCATCGCATCTAGAGGAATTCGTCGAAAATCAAAACGCTGACAACGGGAAATGATTGTCGGTAATACGCGCTGCGGGTCGGTTGTCGCGAGTATAAAAGTTACGCGATCGGGCGGTTCTTCGAGGGTTTTGAGAAGTGCGTTAAAGGCTGCGGTGCTTAACATATGGCAGTTATGAACTAACAGACCATTAGCGACAAAGTTATGATTATCTTCTACTTCAATGTCATAAACTGGCTCATCACCAACGACTGTTACAGATTCGACCCTCTCCAAATTTGTATGCCATTGAGGAGATAGTTCCACAGGTACAGGAGACAATATGTTCATCCCAACTTTGATATTGCTTGCTGCTGTCCATCCTGATTCGGTCCTGATTAAATGATTACCTGTGCATTGCAGCGATCGCTGATTGGTTTTAATAATCAATGTGGGTTTTATACCACGATCTAACCAACGTAAAACTTTTTTATATTCCCATTGAGCAGATTTTTCGTTGTAACTTAAAACCTGTTTACCTAATAAATCTTGATCGTCAATACGCATTAAACCTGTATCAGTCTGTACAAGGGTATCGCCAGTCAAGCATTCATCAATGATGTAAACCTTAAACCTTGCCTTAACTGGCGCAAACTGGGCGCGTTCGATTAATTCGCGGATATTATCAACCCCCGTATTACTTGCCGCGTCGATTTCCGTAATATCCAAGGCATTACCATTGGCAATGCTATGGCATAACTCACACTTGCCGCAGGGATGAGGCGTTGGACTGTCAGAACTTAGGCAATTGAGCGACTTTGCCATGATCCGCGCACTCGATGTTTTACCAGTCCCCCTTGCCCCAGTAAATAGATACGCAGGAGCAATGCGCTTAGTATTTAAGGCATTGGTAAGGGTATGCGCGATCGCCTCTTGACCGACCAAATCCGCGAAGATTTGGGGGCGATATTTGTGATGTAAAGGCTCATAGCCCATAGGAACACGGTAATGATCAGGCAGTGCTGGTCGAATATATCATTATACCTTTGAGTCTTACGCATTGAGGAGATGTAGCGCGAGCTTTGCTCGCACTACATCTCTTTAAAAGATCAATCTGTCGGTTTGATTTAAGATTTCGACAACGCATCTAATGCTAGGTTTAATTTCATCTCTGTTACAGCAACATACTGAATAGTTAAGCGGAGTAGACGAGCATGGCATCACTACATCAACCAATCTGGGCTTTGTCCTTGGAAGAAGTCTATGAATCCCTGAGTACGGCTGCCAATGGATTATCGCAGGATGAAGCTAGAGAAAGACTAGAAAAATTTGGCGCAAATGAACTGCCCGAACCTGTGCAACGTTCATTGTGGCTACGTTTTGCTGATCAATTGACGCATTTTATGGCTTTGCTCCTTTGGGTAGCAGGGATTCTTGCCTTTATTTCCCGCACCCCTGAACTGGGTTGGGCTGTATGGTCAGTGATTTGGATTAATGCCATTTTTAGCTTTTGGCAAGAGTTTCAAGCCGAGAAAGCGCTATCGGCTTTGAAAAAAGTATTGCCGATGCAGGTCAAGGTCTATCGCGATCGCGAACTCAAGCTAATTCCTGCGCGAGAGCTAGTGCGCGGCGATGTCATGCAACTGGAAGAAGGCGATCGCATTTCCGCAGATGCCCGATTAATCTCCGCCGAAAGTTTATACCTTGATGTCTCGGTAATGACAGGGGAATCATTGCCTGTGGCGCGAAATGCTTACCCTGTGCGTTTGCGAGAAGCGGTGTCAGTGCGTGCTGGCAAACCCCTAGCGCGTCAGGGGGAACAACCCTTACAGGAAAAAGTCAATCCCTCAGAAATTGCCAACCTTGTTTTGGCGGGTTCGACGGTTGCCGCAGGTCGAGCCGTTGCCGTAGTTTATTCGACGGGTGCAGAAACTGAGTTTGGACAGGTCGCCCATTTAACTACGGTGGTTAAGCGCGAACCGAGTACGCTAGAAATCCAAGTGGCGCGGATCGTGCGAATTATCACCGCGATCGCACTGGGAATGGGCGCAACCGTATTTCTGCTCAGCTATTTGCTGATTGGCATGGATGTCACCGAAAGTTTTATCTTTGCGATCGGGATTATCGTGGCAAATGTCCCCGAAGGTCTATTACCCACAGTTACGCTTGCCCTTGCCCTTGGCGTAAAACGGATGGCAAGGCGAAATGCTCTAGTGCGAAGACTCTCATCTGTCGAAACCCTGAGTGCAACTACGGTGATTTGTACCGATAAAACGGGGACATTAACCAAAAATGAAATGACCGTGCGTTATCTGTGGTTGCCAACCCAACCAGAGCCAAATGATGATCCAAAATCTACGGAGCCATCCAAGGCTCCGCCGACCAATCGATTAATTGAAGTCACGGGCGCAGGCTACGATCCCACCAGTGGCACAGTCCATCTTCCCTCGGATTCGGAAATTGCATGGAAAGCTCAAATTTTACTCATCGGTTCCGCCCTTTGTTCTAATGCGCGTTTAATCCATCTGAATGCGCCTAGCCGTTGGCAGGAAATTGGCGATCCCACCGAGGCGGCTCTTTTAGTCGCGGCGGCAAAAGCGGAACTAAACTTGGAGGATTTACAAAAGAAATTTCCCCGTTTGCGGGAAATTCCCTTTGATTCCCGTCGCCTGATGATGACCGTCGTTTTAGATTGGCAAGCATCGACATTATGGACAGATCCACTGCCCCATCTTGCCTTCACCAAAGGCGCACCCTTAGAAGTTCTCAAACATTGTCATTGGATTTTGCGTGATGGCGAGCATCAAGAATTGACCCATGATTATTGGCAGGAGGTTGTCCATGCCAATGATGATTTGGCCAAGCAGGGATTTCGGGTATTAGGACTGGCGGCGCGTCGGGGTGGTCAGGAATTCATCGATCTCAAAGCACAGGATTTAGAACAAAATCTGATCTTTATCGGTTTAGTTGCCATGTTCGATCCACCGCGTGATGAAGTACCTAAGGCGATCGCCCAATGCCATCAGGCAGGCATAAAAGTAACGATGGTAACGGGGGACTATGGACTCACTGCCGAAGCGATCGCCCGCCAAATTGGGTTAGTGGGCGAGAAAGTGCGGGTAGTCACGGGTGAAGGTATGGGACATCTCTCCGACGCGCAGTTACGACAAGTAGTGAAATATCGTCATGGACTAGTGTTTGCGCGGATGTCCCCTGAGCATAAGTTGCGTTTGGTACAAGCTTATAAAGATGTTGGCGAAACTGTGGCAGTTACAGGAGATGGGGTAAATGATGCCCCTGCTTTACGCGCCGCAAACATTGGGATTGCGATGGGACAAAACGGTACAGATGTGGCAAGGGAAGCGGCAGATATTGTGCTGACCGATGATAACTTTGCCACGATTGTGGTGGCGATCGAGCAAGGACGGGCTATTTATCAAAATATCCGCAAGTTCATGACCTATATCCTTGCCTCTAATGTGCCAGAGGTAGTGCCATTTTTAGGAATGGTGGCTTTCAAGATTCCCCCAGCGCTAACGATTTTGCAAATTCTGGCGGTGGACTTAGGCACAGATATGGTTCCTGCCCTTGCACTAGGTGCAGAAAGTCCTGAAGCTGGAATCATGGATCGACCACCACGCCCCAAGAAAGAATTTCTCCTTAATCTTCCTGTCATTCTTCGGGCTTATCTCTGTCTCGGTGCGATCGAAGCAGTTTTATCAATGTTGGGATTTTGCTTGGTCTGGTGGAGCTATGGCTATTCATTGGCGGACTTGCAACAGGTTACACCGATGATTCTCAATCACACCGCCGATCCTGCGGTGACGGCAATCTATCGCCAAGCAACCACGATGACTCTAGCTGCAATTGTGGCTTGTCAGGTGGGTAATTTATTTGCCTGTCGGTCAGATTGGGGTTCTGTATTCCGTCAATCACTGTCTAATAACAGCCTGATCTGGTTGGGTATCTCTGTGGAATGTGTGGCGCTATTCGCTTTCATTGACTTTCCTCCATTTAGACAAGTATTTGGCACAGCACCTTTAGCCAATTGGCATTGGTTACTACTACTAGCCTGTCCACCGATTTTGATTGGTTTAGAAGAAGTTCGTAAACTATTTTTAAATAGACATCGGAAACGCAATTATCTCAAGTGAATAACGTAGTGGTGCGCGGCAAAGTTAGTAGTCCAGAAATATTTTTAAAAGCGGC
>DCSN01000224.1:14550-24712 GCA_002325645.1 Pseudanabaena sp. UBA1465 | reverse complement strand
TTTAAAAATATTTCTGGGTTTCAAGTAAGCGGAAAGAGTAGGATATGTTAGGCAAGATGTAGGAATCAATCTAGAAATCTATGACAGGCTCAGAACTCCGTCAAGCGATCGCTGATAAGTGGGATTTTTCCTATGACGTACAATTGCGGAAAACCAAAGACAAAATATTTTTGCAAGTAATGTGGCGTTATCAAGAGCAGCAGTCTTTTTCGATGGGTGAAACCGAATTTCTGCAACATCTTGATGCGATCGCCTCTTATTTAAGCGATTGGGGCGTAGTCGATCAAGTGCAAACATTTATTGCAACTACCAAAGAACGTCCGCGCCTTGGCAAAGCCGTTAGTATTCCTCTCCAAATTGGTGAGCGATCGCTAGAATGGTTAGTCGAGTAGAGCAGAAACAAACAAGAATCGAGTTGCGGCGCGAAGCGCCGCAACTCGATTCTTGGGTTAGTAAGACTAGCGACAGCCATGTATCTAATAAAGAAGTTGAAAAAGTATGACTTGTTGCTGACTTTCTGGGCTAAAGATTGTACGCTTATGGTGAAAAGTTATTTGTAAATATATTTTCATAACATTTCCATAACATTTCCATAAATTGCTTTCGTAAAGCTAAAATTTTTCTACGGTACGCCGCTAACCATACCTAAGTCGAAAACGTCAGGACAAAAATATGAGTCAAGCAGGAGCTAACCCATGGGATCGCCAATTTGTTAACCTTGGGCGAATCATGCAGTTCTTGCGTGATGAAGATAGCATTGACAATCTAATAACTGCGACTCTCGATTATCTTCGAGATAATTTTGACTATAAGCTGATCTGGATTGGTCTGTATGACGAAGAAAATCATCGCCTCACGGGAAAAGGGGGGACGACACCTGCGGGAGAGATTAAATTTTTAAAAGATCGGTTTGCCCTTAACGCTGGTGATTTACTCGATCAGGTAATTTTGCAGCGCCGCCCTGTACCGATCGCCGATCTTCGACAAGAAAAACGGAGTGGCGAATGGCAAAAAGTAGCCCAAAAATTTGATATTCAAGGCACATTGCTCTGGCCGATCTATTATCGCGATCGCAGCTTTGGCGTAGTGCTATTAGGCTCTACCCTATGGAATGTCACCCCTCGCAATGAAGAACGCGCCAGACTATCGGTTGTACTAGGTACTCTCGGCTCCACCTTAAGCCGTCTTGACGCAGAGTGGCATTATCAGAATGCCAAGCGCCCCGATGAACCCCTACTCCAAATTCTCTCCAAAATTCGGAATATTCCGACACTCAACGATCGCCTTGAAGAGATCGTGCAGGAAACCCATAGCTTTGTCATGCCCGACCATACCAATATTTATTGGTTTGAACGCGAACATCAATATTTCTGGCGGCGCATTGCCAATCGGCAACCAGGGCCAAAATCTAAGCAAGCAGTTGATAACACCGCAGGCGTAACTGTCCAAAATGCCCCAGGGCTATATCAAGCCTTGTCTAGGGATCAATTAGTAATGGTCGTTGATGCTAAATCGATGACCAAAAGCGAAATCAGTAATCGGGTGATGGAGCAGTTTGGGGCAGTTTCCATAATTATTGCGCCTATATTTTTCCAATCGGAGCTTTTAGGCTTTTTGTCAGTGGAAGGCGACGAACCCCGCCTCTGGACAGATGATGAGCGTAATTTTGTAATGGGTGCAGCACAGTTAGCATCAATTACGGCTCCCTTAGAAGAAATGGAAGTTACCGTTGATCGGATTGCTTCCGACCAAATTCTCACCGCAGGGATCGCTAGAGCAATTTATTCCAGTTCTGATTGGCAAAATGCCCTAGAACAAGCTGCTGAACAGCTATGCAATCGACTAGGACTCGAACGTTTCTGGGTTGCGACCTACGATCCTGATAATGAAGTTTTTCGGATTGATTTCCAGTATCATCCTAAAAATCGTCGCCCCATCCCCAATTTATTACCCGCATTAGCCCCCGTTGATGCTCAAATGCTGGAGCAGTCTACTGATGCGGCGATGGTAGAAAACCTCGATAGTGATTTTAAGTTTTTGTCATGGCGCAATTCCTTAATTGATCTCGATGTGCGATCGATGATTGTCAGCAGTACTTCGACGGGTAAATCCTTGGAGGCGGTTTTAGCCGTAGCCCATGAAGCGCCGCGTACATGGTCGCGTCCAGAGCGAGAAATGGTGCAGGCCGTGGCTCAGCAAATCGGTTTAATCGTTCACCAAAATGAATTGCAACGCATAGCCGATGAGCGCCAAAAGTCTCATCAGTCAGTGCAGTTTGGACTAGTGGCTTTGCAACAGGCGAACACTCTCGAAAAACTGCATCACACAGCTACGCAATTAATGGCGCAGGTGACGCAATCTCCCCTCGCGGTCTTAGTCGTGTGGATGCCCGGGCGACAAGGAGGGCAAATTGCTTCGGTATTTGCGAGTCGTGATGAATACCAACTCACCGTTAATGAGACTTTAATTGCGATCGAAGAAGATCCCCTTGCCCAGTGGACGATTCAATCTGAGGGAATTTTACCCCTCAGTATTCATGATTTGCCAGAACAGACGCGGGCTTGGCTCAACGCTCCTGCCCTTGGTCATATCATGGTGATGGCTCTCCGCACCACCCCTGACCATCAGCCGACAGGAATGATTTTGGTAGCCGATCGCCTTGGGCGGAGATGGGTCGATCGCCAACTTCAAGCTTTTAACATGTTGGCAAACCAACTCGCATGGTCACGCCGCCATCTATTGCTAGTCGAGCATCTCAAACATAATCGTCAAGAGCTAGAGCGTCTCAACTGGTATAAACATCGTCGTTTAGAAGATATCTATCGCACGGTCAGTGGCGGTGTCCAGCGTTTATTAGATGCGGATGCGCGGGCTAGTGGTACGGGCGGCATCAATAATGTCACCTTGCAAAGTTCCCTCAAACAACTCCAAAGCTCCCTATCGCCTTTGCCCCAAATTATCCGTAAGGAACAATGGCGCTTGCGTCCTAACTACGAAACTACGCCCCTCGCAGGGATGCTAAAACGCGCTTTAGAACGGGTTGACTCGTTAGTTAAGCAGCGTCAAATTTGGTCACAGGTACATAATCAAGCCAATGTGGTGGTTGGCGGGGATATCGCCAAGATGGAGATGATTTTAAATGAGTTGCTGTTATTTGCCTGTGGGCGATCGGATGTGGGTGGTCGTATCGATCTGTGGTGTCGTCAGATTGACGAGAAATTTTTAGAGCTATCAATTACCGATTATGGTGTCGTTGATGCGTCGTTATTGCAAGAGTTGCACCAAGGTCGAGCGATCGATCCTCTATCTCCTTCGTTATTAGATCAGCCCCCAGGACTCCATTTAGCGATCTGTCAAAACCTGATGTTAGAAGCTGGCGGCGAGTTATCTCTCTATCAATTGGAAGACAATCGTATTCTTAGCCGTTTAATCCTGCCTCTTTCTAATTCTTGATCCCCCAAAAGAGGAGTGGCAACACTTCGTGCCGCCACTCCTCTTTTGGGAATTTTATTTTTCACAATAATGCACACGATACGCGAGAAGCTCTGCACTTTAGTGCTGAGAGGTAAGCGAAGGTTGGTTTCAACCGCCAGTAAAAATCTTTACTATAATTAGTCACTACAGTGATATAATATCAGGTATGAAACAAGTATTAACGATAGTTTGCAAATTGCAACCAACCAAAGAGCAAGCCTCTCAAATTGAGGACACTCTAGCTGGGTTCGCTAATGCTTGCAATCATATCAATAAGGATAAAAAACCAACTTCAGCCACACTCTGTAAACACAAAGATGGTAATTACTATATCCATATCCAAATCAAAGACGATGTGCCAGAGACTAGTGAGCCTGAAAGTACAATCGGTGTTGATTTGGGCAAAAGAGACAAGGATGTCTCAGGGCTACTACCAGATTCTGTGTTGTTGTGCGCGGTTGGCGAAAGCCCCGTCACAGAGCGTGCGGGGTTAGCTTACATCAATAACTGGTGTTCCGTGGAAGTTTCTAAAGCCCTCCGCCCTAGCCCCTCTCCCGCAGGAGAGGGGAACAAGAAAAATATAGGTTTTGCTCCCCTTCTCCTGCGGGAGAATGGGGTGGGGGAGGAGGGTTCCGCGTAACATCAGTTAATTAGACTAGAAAACGCTAAGTATGTAGGCTTAATTAAATATAAAACCCTAAAACCTGCGGCGCACGCGCAGCCTGCGCCGCAGGTTTTAGATCTGGTTTTTAATTATGCCGATGTACTTATAACCAAAAAATTATCAAGACTTAGGAAGACAAACTATTATGTTTCCAGCAGCTAGACTGACTGATATAACAGCTACAGGCGATCCGATTGTGTCTCCCGGTATGCCTAACGTTTTGATTGGCGGATTGCCTGCTGCTTGTGTCGGCGATTTAGTATCTGGCGTAGCCGTGGTCGGAAGTATTGCGACTGGATCATTGACGGTTTTGATTGGCGGAAGACCTGCTGCTAGAATTACTTCGCAAGTGGTGGGAGCTAATCCAATTACTGGCGTACCATTAACTACAGTAGTAGCCAAAGGTACGCCTACGGTCTTGATTGGTGGATAAAGTGGGTAAATATGTCAGAAGCAAATCGACAGGACTATATTGGTAAAGGGATCGCCTTTCCGTTGCGCGTTAATGTGCAAGGTGAGCTAAAAACTGATAGTGGCGATCGCAATTTACAAGCATCGATCGCCACAATTTTGAATACTAAATTGGGTGAGCGTGTATATCGCCCAAATTTTGGTAGTCGGTTATCGGAATTGACCTTTGCACCGATGAACCCGCAGACAATTTTGCTGGCGAGAATCTATGTAGAAGAAGCACTCAATCGATGGGAGCCGCGTATTGTGGTGACAGGAGTTTTTGCCGAACCTGATCCGATTAGAGGTCGTTTAGATCTCAAAATTCTTTACCGCCTCAAGGATGTCCATGACAATCGGAGTATGGTCTATCCGTTTTATTTACTGCCCAACAAATAAATAACAAAAGGTGTGGCGATCGCGCCGCGATCGCCACACCTTTTATGGGGGCAATCAAGCTTTTTTAAATAATTTGGCATTTCGGCGTTAAGGGTAGCTTTAGCTAGTAAAATTCGGCAATGGCATAATTCACTAACAGAGTTTTGTGTAATGACAAAAGAGTTTGATTTTCTTCCCGATTTACCAAAATCAGATCTTGACGATCGCACCTTTGCGGAATTAGTGAATGAATGTCTTCTAAGAATTCCTAGATATTGTCCTGAATGGACAAATTATAATCCTAGTGATCCTGGTGTAACCCTAATCGAATTATTTGCTTGGCTAACCGATCAAATGCTGATGCGGTTTAATCAAGTGCCTCGTCGTAATTACGTTGCTTTTTTAGAGTTACTAGGCATTCGTCTCCAAGCACCCGCACCATCACAGACAGAAGTTACTTTTTATTTGAGTGCATCTTTACCTGAAACCTATATAATCCCTGCGGGGAGTGAAGTTGCTACAGTACGCACCGAGGACGAAGAAGCGATCGTTTTCAGCACCGATCAGCCCCTTGCGATCGCCAAGCCACGCATTGCCCATCTCTTAGCTGCACCCACAACCGAATTTCAACCAGAAGCCTTTCGAGATCTATTGCGGGATGTCTGGACGGAAGATAGTCAGGAAGATTGGACAGGACAGGAAATCGCTTTATTTATGAGTGATCCGCCACAACCCAATAATTGTTTTTATATGGTCTTTGATGGGGATCAGCCTATTGATGGCAATGTGATTGCCATCAAATTTAAGGGAGAGTCAGCCACGACTACGGGCATTAATCCCCATAATCCTCCCAGATATTGGGAAGCTTGGGATGGATATGGATGGCAACCTGTGCTGTTAAAAGATAGTGACGATCGCACTAGGGGTTTTAGCTTTAGTGAATTAGCGAATGAGGGAACTAATCCTTTGCAAGGGGTGGAAGTGATCTTGCATTTACCACTTAATTGGAATGTGTCGCAGTTTTCTACCTATCGTGGGCGCTGGCTCCGTTGTAGCTATGTAGAACCGATAGGAAATCAAGCGGGCTATAGCCGATCGCCCCATATTATTGGCATGAGCGCCCGTGCGATCGGGGGTACGGTGACAGTGACCCAATGCCAAGCAATCTTTGATGAAGTTGTGGGCGAAAGTAATGGCAAATCAGGACAGGTTTTCTATCTGCTCAATAAGCCTGTTTTACCAAGGACAGAGCATGAATATTTACTAATTACGCCGCCTGTGGGCTTTCCTCAGCTATGGCATGAGGTGAGTAATTTTTCGGAATCTGGAAGCAATGATTTGCATTATGTGCTAGATTCCACCTCTGGGATGATCCAGTTTGGACCTTTTGTGCAAACGCCTAACTACCAAAGCCAGCATACTTTGCAACGGATGCGGCTACAAGGTGAACCGATGCAAAGAATCGTACCCGATGCAACTAATGCGATCGCCCTCAATTCAGAATCAAACCAAACCGCAGCTTCTCGATCAAGTGGTCATCAGTATGGAGCCGTTCCTCCCAAAGGCTCGATCATTCAAATGGTCAAATATCGCACAGGGGGAGGCAGTCGGGGCAATGTGCAACGCGGGGCGATTCAAATCACTAAAAATGCGATTCCCTATGTGGCAAGCTTAACTAACCATTTATCAGCCTGTAATGGTACAGATGCGGAATCCCTAGATGAGGCGGCGATTCGGGTTCCGAAAATGCTAAAGACTCGCGATCGCGCTGTTAATCAAGCGGATTTTGAATATCTTACCCTTGTGGTAGGGGAAGGGGCTGTGGCAAGGGTTCTCTGCATATCGGCGAAAAAGAAAGAAGATGCAGGAATCGTCAAATTACTAATCGTACCGCGAATTAGAACTGAAGGGATTGAGCAAGGACAGGGAATTGCGCCTGAGCAATTTGCCTTAACTCCGCAACTAAGCGATCGCATTTTGAACTATCTGGATGAGCGCAAGATGCTTGGTGTCCAAATTCGCCTCGAACCTCCTCAATATGTAGGTGTATGCGTTCAAACAGAAATTACTCTCGAATCCACCTATAGTAATCCTCAAGTACAGCAGGACATTATCCATAAGTTAAAGATCATGCTCTATCGATTTCTGAATCCGATTACAGGAGGGGTGCAAGGTCAAGGTTGGGAGTTTGGTCGCCCTGTTTATGCTTCAGATATTGTGAAAATATTACAAAATGTCCAAGGCGTAAGATTTTTAGGCACTGTGCAATTATTTGAACTCCGCTATGAAAATGGCGAATGGGTGAGAAGGCTTGCACCTCAGCCAATTATTGATCCCAGCCCAACGGGTTTAATCTGTTCTTGGCGCAGTCCTCACTTTCGCTCTAGTCATGTCATTAACGTTCTCTAACTTAGAGCAATTATCGATCAAAAGAAACACAAGAAAATTTTTAAAAGTGTTGCTTCGCAACACTTTTAAAAATTTTCTTAGTTTAGGTTTAAGCGCAAAGCGCTGTAAAATAGACAGAACCAGAGCTTCAGCACCTTATCATGAAAACTTTATGGCTCAAAAAAGTAAGCTTCAAGCGCTAAGTATTAGATTGATATCAATGAAATCTCCTGAAGCAAGCGAAGATACTCTATCTAGCGCGGATCTGCTGATGGGGAAACAAGGGGCTAATCCGAAGTTGGGTGGTAAATTAGATGCTAAATTAGATGCTAAATTAGATGCAGAGCGATCGCCAAATCATTGTAAGCTGCTCATTCATCCGAGCGAACCAAGCGAAATCGTCGTTAAAATCCAAAATTCCAGTAATCGATCGCTATTAACTGACTTGCGAGTAGAGGGGAATTTTCCGAGTGAATGGTGTCAAATTGGAATGGAAGGAAATGAGCTACCGCCCTATGCAGAAATGGAAGCCGTCCTTTATTTCCAAATCCCTAAAGACTTTTTTGAGAGCCAAGAAGCGATCGGGCGCGATCAATCTCTAACAATTAACTATCACGGGCTATTGCAGGTTTATGGCGGCTATGCCAATTCGCCTTCTAGTCTAGATTCTAGTCTAGAACTATTTGATATTGAACCCTTTCATCTCTATGTTCGCCCCACCAGTCTCTATCTCGACTTTCTACCCGATATCTATCGTGAAGTTGATTTTGTGGGGAGAATGCTCAAAATTTTTGAAGAATGCTTTGAGCCTGATGTCCAGATTTCCGATGCTCTATGGGCTTATCTTGACCCCATGCTTGCCTCCGAGCCGATGCTTCCATTTTTAGCCCATTGGGTTGGCTGGGAATTAACTCCCGCGCTAGATATGCAGCGTCAACGTTATTTAATCAAACAAGCAATGCAAATCTACCGTTGGCGAGGAACTAAGCGGGGGCTAAGATTTTATATCCATTTATTTACAGGACTACCCCTTGATGAACATTTACCCGAATCTGAAAAACACATTAATATTTTTGAAGTTACTGGGCGGGGCTTTGTCCTTGGGGAAGTATCCCTCGGACAAAATGCCTCAACGGGTGGTGGTAGACCTTTTCATTTCATTGTAAGGATTCGTAACGATTTACGAGATAGTATTGATTTATCGCTAATTGATCGGATTATCGAACAAGAGAAGCCTGCGTTCTGTACCTACGATTTAGAAGTTATTGGTTAGAAGGTGGCGCAAAGCGCCACTTTCTAACGCCATTTTGAGATTTAGAAGTTATTTAGATTTAGATTTACTTTTTTTATGAATGATTTTCCTTATCCCGAAATTCAGTCCTTTGAGCGTTTGCAGGTATCCGACGGCCTGATGATTAATAGTGAGCGCTGGCGACTAGCTCACGAATATCACCAACATCGCCAAAACGTGCAGTTTCAATCTCTATTTCTGCCAGGAATTATTTGCGGTTTAGGGGTTGCCCCGATCGCCGCACCTACCGATATGCCAGCAAAATTTCAGGATGGGCGTTGGGTGCAGATTCAACCAGGGATCGCGATCGATCTACAGGGTAATTTTATTGTTGTGCCGACTCCACTAGATTTTCGGATCTCCACATCAGCCTACGATCAACAGATTACAACTGTATACTTAGTGCTTAGCTATGTTGATCCCGCTAAGCTGAAGCGATCGCAGAACAACGAAATATTAGTAGAAACCTTTCGGGTCAACGAAAAAACCGACTTGCCCTCCGATAACGATATTGAAATCTGTCGGATTGCGATCGCGCAGGGAATATTAGAAATCCAAAAACCTCAGGATGTATTTGCACCTGTTCTATCTGAACTAAATCTACGCGATCGCATCCAAGCAAAGCTCCGTCCTCAAAATATAATTAGCCTCGCTTGTTTTGGTGGTAATAGCAATTTAGTAACCGCAGTCCAAGAGAATTTTTATTTTTTAGGACAAGCCTTTACAAGTCTTGTTCCTAGCCTCAACTTAGTCACACCAATAGCAGAACTGGATCTACAATCAGAACTTACCCTTGAGCAACTACTTCCCTATCAATTAATTTATTTACATAATTCTCAAGTTACATCTTTAAATGAAACCACACAACGCTCCTTACGAGAATATGTGATTAATGGTGGCTCTATTTTTATTGAAGTCTCGATTCAACAGACAAAGCTGAAAAATTTATTGGCAATTCAATATGAATTGCGAAGTGCTAAGGCTCAACTCAAAAGAAATGCTAAGGGACAGTTTAATGATTCACCTGATGGTCTGACTGACTATGCCAATATGCAGGTAGAGCTACAGCAGGAAATAGAAGCGATCGCGATCGAAATACAGTCACACACCAATGAATTTATAGCTGATTTACAAAGTTATTTACCAATGGAATCTCCATTAATCAACTTTACTGAATTAGAAAGAAAACATCCGATGCGTAGTCAGCCCTTTCTATTTAACAACTTACCGATCCTGATCGAGTATCCTCTGCAAATTCTAGCGAGTGGTGGCATTATTACTGTATTTGGTTCACTCTCATCTATTTGGGGTGGACTTCCTGAGACGCAGGATCTTTCTAGGGAAAATCTGCGTACCTTTCAAGAGCTAGGTATTAATGTTCTCAACTATGCGACTCAGCGTTACACCATGACTAAAGCAATGCAAACTAATCCGAAATATGTCACTGATGCCACGACCACCAGCGATCAACGCCGAATTACAAGTATGTATAGTTAAAAACCAGAGCATGGGTCGCC
>DCSN01000224.1:5957-14476 GCA_002325645.1 Pseudanabaena sp. UBA1465 | reverse complement strand
GGCGACCCATGCTCTGGTTTTTAGGTCACTTGGTAAATTTTTAGATTATACAGGATATCTATTTATGTCTTCCATTCGTCAAGTTTTCCCGATTGTCCTCAGCATCCAAATTACAGTTGCTGTTGGTGTCACAGGTTGGATTTCCTTTAATAGTAGTGAACGAGCCGTACAGAAGCTGACTCGACAGCTTTGCGATAATTTAACCTATCGTGTGGAGCAACAAATCAACTCCTATTTGCAAGATTCAGTGCAGATCAATCAAGCCGTGACCACTTCCCTGAGAAATGGTACGGTCAATCCCAATGATATTAATCAAGTTCAACGCGATATTTTTAATAAATATCGCGAATTAAATACTCAAAACATTCTTTTTTATGGCAATGAACAGGGCGCAATGGTAGGAATTGAGCGTCAAGCTGATTCCAGTTCAAAGTTTTTATTAAGGATTCGAGATGAAAGTACGGCTCCCAATCGTCCGACCTATGAGCTTAATAGCAATGGCGATCGCGGAAAATTGGTGATGAATGAGATCTATGACCATCGCACTAGACCTTGGTATATTGCCGCAAAGCAATCAGGGAGAGATATTTGGAGTGCGATTTTTGTGAGTACCACCGATGGCGAACTAACTACGACTAAAGCATCGCCAATCTATAGCTCTGACGGTGCTTTACAGGGGGTAGTAGGGGTGAATATCTCCATGAAGCAGATCAAACAATTTATGCAGGAAACTCGTCCTAGTGACAAATGGAATGTGTTTTTAGTGGAAGAGAATGGGGAGCTAGTCGCGTCAACTTCCGATACACCAATCTTTGATAAAGAAGGTAATAAAATCAATCGCTTTGAATTGTCAAAGAGTAAAGATCCAAAGCTACAGAAGGCGGGGCTATCTATTAAAGAACAGTTTGGGGGATTTCAAAATTTGCAAAACTCTCAAATTATTGAATTTGATTCCAATGGAGAGAAATATATTGTTACTACCCATAAACTAGCCAAGGATTTGCAGTTGGATTGGTCAGTGGGCATTATTGTACCTAAGTCAATTTTTATGCAGGAAATTGATGACAACAATCGGCTCACTCTAATTATCATTGTGATTATGTTAGGTGTAAATATTTTGATTGGTTTAGCGATCGCCTCATGGCTATTGCGCCCAATTAAACATTTGATCAATGCAGCCAAGGAAATTGAAGAAGAATCCTTTGATCCTGAAGGTTTAACGATGATTTCTGCGCGTAAAGATGAACTTGGACAAATGGCAAGAATCTTTCAAGAAATGGGTAGTACCATTACAGAGCGTCAACAGGGGATGAAGAGCCAGTTACGCAAGCTGCGAGAGGAAAAAGATGAGGCAAAAAAAGCGGCGATCGCTTCACAAATTGGACAATCAAACTCATTACAATTAATCTTAAATCGTGCGCGATCTATTCGCAATAAATAAAAGAGGAGAACATAAAGATGGCATCAAATCAGATTGGTCTAGAAATACCTCAAAAAGAATTAAATTTTAAAGTTGGTTCATCAGGAAATTCTTTTCCCGTTGTGGTAATTAATGATAGTAATCAGTTTGCTAGTTTTCAAATTGAGCTAATTGCGGCGGGAGCTAACACCCCAGAAATTAACTATGAATGGTATACAATTTCTCCTGATGTCAGTGTCAAAATCCCCCCAGGAGATTTAGTGGAATTCATGGTTTCTATTACGGAAACCCCGATCGCGGGTTTTTCAGGAATTATGAACATTACTGTCAGAGCTTTTTCGATTGAACTACGCCAAGAAAATCGAGAAATTTTACGGATCAATCTCCAACAAGGAGCAGGGCGATCGCTCATTAAATTAGAAATTCCTTCTCAAAAACTGCAAGGGATTCCCCTCGACATCGTAGAAATTCCAATTTTAATTAGTAATCCTAGCCAACAAAATACGAATGTTACGCTAAGTTGCCTTGATTTACCTGAATCATGGTTTTTGAGAGGTAACACCCAACAGTTCCAACTTAAACCAGGGGCGCAACTAACAGCTTCTTTTATCTGTACTTTACCCTTTGATCAAGATGCGATCGCCAAGGTCTATCCATTTACAATTAATTCTACCCATACAAATGGGTTGCCTTCACAATTACAGGGTAATCTCGAAGTATTACCTAAAGGCTCTCTCTTATTGAGTTTTTCTTCAAAGTTACAAATTATTCCTGCAAAGAAATCTTGGAAATTTTGGGGGGAATTTTGGGCTTCATCACCAGCAATCTTTGACTTAACTGCGGAAAACAATAGCAATCTATCACAGCAAGTTGATTTCGATGTCGAGAATGTTAACTCAAAGAATTATGAAGACTTTTCCTTTGAAGTTATCCCAAATAATATTGAAGTTGCACCATTTAGCAAAGAATATCTAACTCTTGAAATCAATAAAGCTAGACCTTGGCTGGGTCAAGCTAAAAAATTAAATTTATTAGTCAAAGCCAATTGGCAAGATGCGCGAGTTAATACTATTGATGAGCTACAGGCGATCGAGGTAATCATTAAGCCCATAGTATCGACTGGGGTATTGATTTTTCTGTTTCTCCTAGGGATTTGTCTATTTGGCTGGCTATCAGACTTTAATCCAGATAATCCCTTTCCACCCCATAAAAGTATGGTGACATCGATTCAATATGATGGAAGTGGCAATAAAGTTCTTAGTAGTTCTAATGATCGCACGATTCGCCAATGGAATGTCGCGGGGCTTTATCAGCCTTTTACTAGCTATGATTTGGGCATTTTGACGGAAACGAAAAAAGCAATTAGGACAATACGTTATCGTCCTGTAAATAATGATTTGGTTGCCGCAGGATTAGAAAATGGGGAAATCCAAATTTTAGATGCTCAGTCATCCAATAAACGCCTGTTAGCTGCTTTTAGTAGTCAAAATGACGATCGCGTATTTGGTTTGGAATATACTCTCGATGGTCGAAATCTCTTTAGTGGGCATGGGAGTGGGACGGTGCTGCGTTGGGATCTTCAAAACTTATTTACAAATCCACCCACGCAACCTAGTCAAACTAAGAAATTTGATTTTGCGATTAATGCGATCGCCTTGGTTGGACAAGATGACAGCACTCTAGCGATCGCAGGACGTTACAACCAAATAGTCCTCTGGAATTGGGTGAATAATACGGTAAAAACCATTCCCTATCCTGTTCGAGGCGGACAGGATGATTATATCCAGAGTATTAATGCACCAGATCGTAAACGTAATCTTCTGGCAACTGCTGATAATCAAGGCTATATTGCGGTTTGGGATCTCAGTACCTGTTTACAAAGCGATCGCCCCTGTCAATTGATTGAAGGTTGGCAAGATGCCCATCATGGTAAAGCTGTGCGATCGGTCGCCTTTAGTTCTCAAGGATGCTATTTGGTGAGTGGCGGTGATGATGGCGAAACTAAAATATGGACATTAAATCCCAATGGTAAACGCACAGCTAGTGACATTAACGGAAAATCTTTACAAAAGACAAATTCTCCTGTTAGTTCTGTGGCAATCCATCTAGCGCCTAAGGATATTTTAGTTCTGAGTGGGACAAATGAAGGGCGTGTTCTCGCTCAAAAAACCGAACGGCTTCCCAAACTAGGCTGCGATCTGGATTAGTCCAAACTACTGAAATTGTGATAGAAATTCCAGCATCAACTCCTCTTCTGACATTTGCTGTGGTCTCAGAGCTTCAGGACCTCGCAAAAACTCCTTAATCGTGATGCGGCGATCGCGAAAATCAACAACAAATTGATACATCTGCTCGATAACGGAAATCTGAGACTCGATTTCATGCAAAGCCTCACCCATTGGATCGCCACCATACTTGGTGATCTTCTTAAAAAACGCAGTCATTTCCCCTTGCTGTGTCTTTTTCGTGAGTTTAAGTTGGCGCTTTATAGTTTCAAGCTGATCTTTCAAATAAGTATTCTCCGCTTCCACTTTGGCACAATGGCGCGTTAGATCATCAGAGCTATCGCGATCGATAATCGCTCCCAACTCTTGCTGCTTCTCAATCGCCAAAAGTCTCGCTAAATCACCATCTTGATAAGCAAGATTAATCTCCTTCATAATCTCAGTGCGATATTCCTTCTCCGCATCATCAGTCACCTTATCAGGATGGAAACTATCAGCTAAGCGCAAAAAAAGCTGCCGAATCTTTTTAAGTTCATCACGATCAGGCTTAGGAATGTCTTCTACAAATTGCTGGGAAGAGTGACCTCGATAGCCGTCCCAATTAGGCTCATCTTCAGAATCATCATTCTTTTCAAATATATTTTCAAATAGATCTGATTCCATCGGCAAATGTTTAGGACTGATGACTCCATCGATTTGGAGATGATAGTAGACCGACTCAATATCTTTACGCGACTTCTTGCCCAATTTTCGACCAGTGAGAATTTCTTGAAAAACAGCATGAATCTGTTCATCCAGTTCCAATATCTTTTGGCGAAAAGGAGCCACCCGTTGAGCAATCTGAATACCCACTTCTTTGATACTATCGTTGAGATTATTTAACTTTGTGCGGTTAGACTCAATTTGTTTGATCAGCTTGCTGTTTTCCTTCTCCAAAAAGTTGAGTCGAAGACGCAGATCTGAAAGCCCAAGCTCATTGTTAGTCGTATTCGCAGAAATCTTAGATTTTCGAGCCATAGGAAGTGAATAGGGGAATTGTGTTAATATTCTAGTCTGAAACTTGGGAATAGGAAATACGAAATCGCTGGCAATGAAATGAACAGAGCCCAAATCATTAAATCGTAATTTTGGGACTGTTATACCAGTTATAGGTCAAACTATCAGGATCATCATCCACATCCAACTTGCTTTCCGCACCATCAATTCTAATCCTAACCAGATACTCTCCCGCTTTTACATTCGTAATCGGAATCTCAATGATTGAGATCGCACTAAGTAAAGGAGGAAGGTCAAACGTATAGACACTTGGATTTTCCGTTGTCCATTCATTTAGAGCAATTACCACTTGCTGCTTCTCACGCACCAACATATCCAACTGCAATACCACGATCGCCGATCGCAAATGATCTTCAACCTCTTCGAGATACCGTACCGATAAATTAAGAATAGTTGGACAGAGGACAAAGGGTAATACATTGGAGGTGATCGCATTGGTCATCAATGGTGAAGTACTATCCAGCCGATGCACCACCTGTAAGCTCTGGACACCAGATTGGAGCATTGGTGAAGTTGCGTTACTTAATGAAAAAGTAATTTCTCGATCCTTAACTTCCGTAGGCATGATTACCAAATCATTAATATGGATTTCCACAATTTGACTTTGGAGATTCTTTCCGCGAATCGTTAACACATTACCGATCGAGATCGGTTCAAAGCGACGATCTTGAACCATTACTTGCTCAATATAGGGAGAAGCAGGGAAAGGCGCAATACCTGCGGAAGAGATATCACGCACAGGCAGCGATCGCGGCAGGGTTTCGCGACCTTCGATAATAATTAGACAAGCACGATAGGCGACCGATAGCACATAGGGAACTTGATAGAAAACTGACCAAGCCTTCGACAAGTCTTCTAAGGAAATATCCACAGGCCATACTGTCACCTGCTGCACCTGATCCGCCAGATTAGAGTCAGCCAAAAAAGGGAATGTGGAATCACCACAGGTCGAACGAATCAACTCCGCAGTCAAGATTCTTTTATCTGCAAGGGTACTAATAATACTTCCTAAAATCCTCTGAGGCTGCAACTCGGCATCACTTCCATAGCAACTCATCATATAGTAAAGATCTAATGCTACCAGACGAGTTGATGGACTTCCCTTAGCACGAATTGGTGTAGAGTCATAATTTCCGAGAGAAGGATTACTTGCCACTTGATATAGGAAGATATTTACCCCCACTTCAGGCGTACCCGTAGAGATGCCACTGGGGGGCAAGGTGGTGGCTCTTGATCCCTCAATATCCTGTTGAATCGCTGCTTGGAGGACTCTTTGTAAAGTGGCCGTAACCGTAGCGATCGCTAAATAATTACTCATCAGTACTCACCAAACCCAACTTTAAAGCCTTCACAATTGCCTGCGTGCGACTAGTCACACCCAATTTCTCAAATACACTGGTCAGATGCGCCTTCACCGTCGCGATCGCCACATGCAAATAATGCGAAATCTCCTCATTCGAGGCTCCCTTAATCAGCCAGTTTAATACTTCCTGTTCGCGATCGGTTAAATGAATCTTCGTATGCCCCTGTAGCGATCGCCCCGCATAAAAATGAAAAATCCGAAAGAAACTGGTAGCAATATCAGGTGGCAGAAAAATTTCATCATTCATTACCGTATAAATAGCATCATACAACTGACTACCAATGCGATCCTTTGCCACATAACCTCGCGCACCTAATTGCATCGCTCTAAACACCAACTCATCCTCACGATGTGCTGACAAAATCAAAGCCTTGCCATGATAATCCAATTTCTTTAAATCCATCAACAATTTCAGTCCACTATCTTCAGGTAACTCGAAAGCTAACTTCACATCCAAAAGAATCAGCGCAGGCTTCTGCTCCAACACCAACTTAATCGCTTGCTCACTAGAAGTCGCCTCCCCCACAATCTGAAATTGTAGATAGCAATCATCACTATAAAAGCTCAGCAGTGTATGTAAACCTCGGCGAAAAATGGAATCATTTTCTACTAATAAAACTGATACTACTTGAGCTGTTGTGGTCATAGATCATTCTTTTAATTTCTCATTAGCAGAAATAAAAACTTTTTCAAGAAAATTCAGTAGGTAAATAAGCTTACTTAGATATTTTGCTAACAAACTCTACGGCACAAACACTAGAGAAAAACTGATAAAATCAATACTTTTCCAGCAAACCTTTTAACACATACATAAATCATCTTGACTTTGAAATAAAACGTAATACACATCAAATTTCATCTAAAAGCCTTTATTAATCCTTAGCAATTGTTAACAAAACTTTCGTTAGTTCTTAGCAATTAAATTTCATTTAATCCTAAGAACTTTTAGTCAGTCTTATTTTAGTAAAAGTATAGACTAAAGTCTAATAACCCTTAAATTTAATCATACCTACTGTATACCTCTATAGACATAGTTTAAAGGGTGGCATATGGCACTAGACTACTTCGCCCCAGGCGTATACGTCGAAGAGGTGGATAAAGGCAGCCGTCCCATTGAAGGGATCAGCCTGAGTGTGGCAGGCTTTATTGGATTTACAGAAGATGTTCGCGGTGATGCGGAACTCTTCAAGCCGATGATGGTGACATCGTGGGATCAATATCGGGAATATTTCGCCGCCCCAGGTTCCGATGGATATACCGATTTTGATGCTTATTTGCCCTTTGCGGTAAATGGCTGGTTTGTTAATGGTGGTGGACGATGCTGGGTATCCAGCATTGGTACAAAACTTCCTGGATCTGAGCCTCCAGCCCCTGAAGCAACCGCACTTCGTATTGGCACATCAAATAATAAGCCCACCTTGATGTTTAACATCAAGCCTGCGGATGTTTCCGAGAGTCAATTAGCCTTGCCCTCCTCAGGCGATCGCCTCAAGGTAATCATCCAAGAAAGCACTCCTAAGCCCTTACCCGATGACGCTGCCGCCGATGCCGAGCCACCCTTAAATACTGGTGAGTTTTTTAATGTATTAGTCGTTCGTGACGGTCAAGAGCTAGAAAGATTTGAACATGTCACGATGAATCCACAGGTTGCCACTAATGTTGCGGACTATGTGGTAACAGCGATCGCCGCTTCCGAATATGTCACCATCGCTGACATTTCCACCAGTGGACAACCACTCTCTCGCCGTCCCGCCAACGGTAGATACGAAATCGCCCCACCTCCTTACATTTCATCGATTGATCGCTTTGCTCGCGACCTCCTCGGTCAAAGAGACGATCGCACAGGCATCCAAGGTATGTTTGAAATCGATGAAACCGCAATGATTGCCTGCCCAGACCTCATGCGCGTCTACGAGCTAGGCTTAATCGACATCGATCAAGTGCATGGGGTCATGGAAATGATGCTCAGTATGTGCGAAAACTCCTTCCCCGGTCCCGCCTTCCGCATGGCAGTCATCGATCCCCCACCGATCAAGCCCTCCAAAGGCATGGAAGCCGTCCCCCCCGATCGCCAAAAGCCTCAAGACGTAGCCCAATGGTTGAGTATGTTCAACCGTCGCTCCATGTTTGGCGCACTCTATTACCCTTGGATCAAAGTTGCCAACCCTCGCAAAGGCGGCAAGCCTTCCTACGTCCCCCCTTGTGGTCATGTCATGGGGCTATGGTGTCGCACTGATCAATCTCGCGGCATTTTCAAAGCTCCTGCCAACGACACCCCTAGAGGTGTACTGGGCTTGGCTTACGAAACCAACATGCGTGAGCAAGAAATGCTCAACCCCATCGGCATCAACTGCATCCGCAACTTCGCCAGCTACAATCGCGGCTTCAAAGTATGGGGCGCACGCACCTTGGTTGAACCAGACAACATCCAATGGCGTTACATCAGTGTCCGCCG
>DCSN01000224.1:813-5832 GCA_002325645.1 Pseudanabaena sp. UBA1465 | reverse complement strand
AACGACACCGATCTCTGGGCGCGGGTAACTCGCACCGTCAATAACTTCCTTGAAGGACTCTGGCGCAATGGTGCATTATTTGGGGGATCAACCTCCGAAGCCTTTTATGTCAAGTGTGACGGCACTCTCAATACTAACGAAACCATGATGATGGGGCGTTTATTCATTGAAGTCGGTATCTGTCCTGTCCGTCCTGCGGAATTCGTGATTTTCCGTGTCAGCCAATGGTCGCCCAATAGCTAATATCCTAAATGAATCATAACAAGGGGCTTAAGCCCCTTGTTATGATTCTTCAACTTCTCATGATTCATTTAGGATTGCTATACAGCGTTTTCCAATATTCTTTTTGAGTGAGTACAGCCTATTTGAGGTTGTGATTAACCTTCGATCTACGGTCATAAATGTTTTTGAAATTTTAATTACAGTTTCTATAGGCATATAGTTTTGTATGTTATCGAAAAAATGGTTTTAAAACCCCGTGCTTCCAGCACGGCTTTGATTGATCTATGGTAAGTTAGATTTGGTTGAAATTCCCAAGGTGGGCGGTAGTGAAAAATACTTGTTGTGAACAAGCACCCTAGAACCTAAAAGCTTGAAAAAAGCAGAAAGTAGGGTAGCGAAAACCTCGTAAAACATAGCTGGAGAATCTAACGATTCCGTTAATCCAGACAAGCAAATACTCAAAGCAATTAACGTATCGTAGGGCATACGAGAACGAAGAGAGAAATCTCTTAACGCTTGGGGAGATGAACCCTCTGGGGCTAACTAAGTTAAACTGGGCGACTGTACTATTGTACGGAAGTGTGGTTTAAGCATTGCCGCAAGGATAGTTAGTTTTAAGGTATGTCGTAGAACCAAGAATCCCCGTCCCTTCCAGCGCGGGGAGTGTCAAAAAAGCTGAACCTGTTATACAGAGCAACTAAAGATACATTCAGGAGAAAAAATGCCTCAACCTAAACCAATTTCTACTAGTATGTTCTATGTAGAGTTCGACGGTATCACAGAAAAGAAGATCAAGAAAATCTCTGGAATTACCATGACAGCCCAAACGGCGGGTCACGAAAAAGCTCTAGCCTCAGGCAAGGGTGGTATGACCCAATGGCAAAGTACTTCATCTGGTTTTGAAGAAAATCCCTCGATGACATTAGAAGTCTATCTGGCTAAAGGAGATATGCAATTCTATAATTGGTTTAAAGCTGTAATGCCAGCAAATGCGGGGGGCGAAGGCAAGTGGACTGAAAATCGCAAAAATGGTTCCGTCGTTGCATATGGTACTGATGGCAAAGAAGTTATTCGCTGGAACATGACTGGCGCTTGGATTAAATCTTACAAGGTTTCCGATTTTAGTGGTGACAGCAAGGATCTAGCCATTGAAACAATTGAGTTTGTCATGGAATGGGTCGAGCGTGTAAAATAATTATTGAATTTGATACTCTTTACTCTTGTATAAGCTTTTTTCATTGCATAAATTTCATCACATCCAAAAATTGAGGTTAATTCAGTTATGCCAAAAAGTAATCAGCCAGAGATTCTATCTTGTTCCAGATTTTATTTTGAAATTGATGGCTTTACAGACTTGGTTGTCAACAAGGTGAGTGGCATCAGTTCAACGCTGCAAGTAACAGGAGACATGAAACCCATGGGGGTTAGTAAGGGTGGAACGGCGGTGATGCAAGCGACCGTGACAGGGGTGACTAATGGTAAGATTACCATTGAGTTTGCTGCTTCAGTTGAGGACAACAGATTGATGGAATGGTATTCACAATCACACTCCAAACCAAGCAAAGGCGGTGGCACTGGATTAGGGGGTGAGGTGAGAACTGGTTCTCTATCTGTCTATAACCAAGGCGGAGAAGAAGCAGCTCGGTGGAATATGACAGGGATGATGCCCGCAAGTTATAAATCCTCGGATTTAGAAGCTGGTTCAGAGCAGTTCTTAACTGAGACTATAGAATTTATCTATGAATCTTTGCATCGTGTAAGCTAACTGTGGTGATTTTATGGCTGATGCAGCGGCAAAATCTCAAGAACCAAAAATTGAAATATTATCTACTTCTAACTTCTATATTGAAATTACTTTACAAGGAAGTCTAGAAAAGATTGATGGATATTTTATGGAATGTAGTGGCTTATCGCGCAGTCAAGAAGTAATTGAAATAGTCGAAGTAACGCCGCAAATATGGGGCAGGAATGGTACAACTAAGGGACGAGTAATCCGCACTAAAATTCCTGGTAATGTCAAGAGCGACAATATTACCCTCAAGCAAGGGCTGAATATTTCCATGACCATGTGGAAATGGCTCAAAGCTGTAGAGGATGGTAATTGGTCAAAACAACTCCGCGATGGTGATATCACTGTTTACGATCAGTCAGCCACCGAAAAAGCCAGATTTCGATTTAATGGTGCTTGGCCAGTACGTTACAAAATTTCTGACTTTAAGGCGGATGGTGGCGAGTTTGCAGTTACTGAGGTAGAGTTAAGCGTGACAGATTTTTTAAGAATTAGTTAGTCAGGATTAGTTAAATATCAATGATTCAAACAGAGTTTGAATTTACACTCCCTAAAGGCTATGTCGATAGTGATGGCAATCTGCATCGTAAGGGTGTGATGCGTCTATCTAGGGCGATCGATGAAATTACGCCGATGCGCGATCCTCGTGTAAAGAGTAATCCTGCCTATGCAACGGTGATTATTTTAGCGAGAGTAATTACGCAATTAGGAGGATTGGAGGAAATCACAACCACAGTAATCGAAAATCTATTTGCTAGTGACTTGAGCTATCTTCAAAAGTTTTATCGACAGATCAATGGTTTAGAAGATATGGAAGGAATTAACTTAACTGAAAATTCTTAGAATTAATATTCTTAGGATTTACGCAAGACAACCAAGAACTAAAGTTCTTGGCTCAAAGCTAAAGTCAGCTTTAGCTGACTTTAGGGACTTGCGAGAAAATAAAATACCAATCCAGATTTTCCAGAATCGGTGGGGCGGCGAATCCGCCCCACCGATTCTGGTTTTATATTTGGTACTTTATTAAGTCGCAAGTTCCTTAGCTTCTAGGATCAACCCGTTGAAACGGGTTTAAGCTTTCAGCCCGCAATCTATTACAGGGCTATTGCGTAAGTCCTAATTTTATAAAAATAAATTTCTGCATCTAACCTTCGATAAAGCCTTTGGTTGTAATTAGTTTTACTGCAAAGTATGATTACAGAGACTAAAATCACTAAAATCAATGAGTGCTGCTGACCAACATAGCTTAAATGAATATCTATTAAATAAATATGGATCATTCATTCAACCAATGGATGAATATAATCAAGCTCTCCTTGCGGATGTGCATCCACTAGACTGGATTAATCCGACACCTTCTGAATGCTACGACTTAGTAGTAATTGGCGCTGGCACGGCGGGACTGGTAATTGCCGCAGGAGCCGCAGGACTAGGCTTGGGACTAAAAGTTGCACTGATTGAAAAGAATCTCATGGGGGGGGATTGTCTGAATGTGGGTTGTGTACCATCAAAATGTATAATTCGTTCAGCCAGAGCCGTTTCAGATATTCTGAATGGTGATTCTTTAGGAATTAATATCAAAGATATCGATGTTGATTTTGCCGCCGTCATGCAAAGGATGCGGCGGGTTCGCGCCAGTATTAGTCATCATGACTCAGTAAAAAGATTCCGTAATCTTGGCATTGATGTATTTTTGGGAGCCGCCAAATTTGTCGATCAGAAATCAATAGAAGTGAATGGAGTGCGATTACACTTTAAGAAAGCGGCGATCGCGACGGGAGCAAGGGCAGCTCGTCCCGAAGTGAAAGGCTTAGCCGCAGCAGGATATCTCACCAATGAAACCGTATTTAATCTGACCGATCGCCCCCAAGGTTTTGCGGTGATTGGTGGTGGACCGATTGGATGTGAACTCGCGCAAGCTTTCCATCGCTTGGGTTGTGAAGTGACTTTAATTCATAAGAATAATCATCTTCTCGATCGCGAAGATGCAGATGCTGCCGAAATTGTCCAAACCAGTTTAATTAAGGATGGCGTTAATCTAGTGTTGGGAGCGACATTAGAAAAAGTGGAAATGGAAGATCACAACAAAGTGATTTATTATTTGCAAAATGGAGAGACAAAAAAATTATCTGTTGATCAGATTTTAGTTGGCGTGGGGCGATCGCCAAATGTGGAAGGATTAAATCTGGATGTGGCGGGTGTGAAATATGATCAAGGTGGTGTGATCGTTAATGATTATCTACAAACCAGTAACCCCTATATCTATGCCGCAGGCGATATCTGCTCAAATTTCAAATTTACTCATGCCGCCGATGCCGCCGCCCGTATCGTGATCAAAAATACGCTATTCTCTCCCTTCGGTTTAGGACGCAGCAAAGTTAGTAATTTGATAATGCCTTGGGTAACTTTTACCGATCCTGAAATCGCCCATGTGGGCATGTATGCTAGTGAATCCCGCGCCAAAGGAATTGAAACCGATGAGATTAAGATTCCCTTTACGAGCGTCGATCGCGCTATTTTTGATGGTGAAACCGAGGGCTTTGTGAAGATCTTGCATCAAAAAGGAAGCGATCGCATTCTCGGTGGCACGATTGTTGCCCGTCATGCTGGTGAAATGATTGGCGAAATTAGTTTAGCGATCGTCGCCAAACAGGGCTTAAATACTCTATCGAGTGTGATTCATTCCTATCCCACCCAAGCCGATGCGATCAAAAAAGCCGCCGATGCTTATCGTAAAACCCTGCTTACTCCCCGCACTCAGTCATTATTAAAGTTATTATCCAAATTTAGTTAATTACCCCCAAATCATGACCTATCTCGAAACCACTGCCAAATTTTATGCCGAAGTTGCTGTCTGCGATAAAACCGCTAATAACCTCGCCACTAAGTTCCCTCAAGAAGTAATTATCACTGATTCCACTTGGCATTACAACAGTGGCGGCTGTTGTTACAGCAATTTGTTTTCAAACCCGCCACAAATTAAAATATAAAACCCGTTGCGGGGCTTC
>DCSN01000224.1:0-754 GCA_002325645.1 Pseudanabaena sp. UBA1465 | reverse complement strand
TGATCGAGTTTTGCTGTAATTCTAAACTAAAGCGAAAAACTATGCCGATTAACCCAATTATATCGATCGCCGCAGAATTCAATCCTCAAGAGTTACTTCGCAATGCTTTGCAATGGGTAGAAAGCCTCGGATATGTCGGTGGAATTGCCTTTATCGGCATTTACATCATCGCCACTGTCGCATTTTTACCAGGTTCCATTCTTACCTTGGGCGCAGGGGTGGTATTTGGAGTAGTCTTCGGCTCAATCTATGTATTTGTCGGGGCAACTATCGGCGCGATCGCTGCTTTTCTAGTCGGACGTTATCTCGCACGGGACTGGATCAGCCAAAAAATTGCAGGTAATCAAAAATTTAATGCGATCGACAAAGCCGTAGCCCATGAAGGATTCAAGATTGTCTTATTAACTCGCCTCTCGCCAATCTTTCCTTTCAACTTGCTCAACTATGCTTTTGGAGTCACAGGGGTAGCTCTCAAAGACTATACCTTAGCCTCCATTGGCATGTTCCCTGGCACAGTGATGTATGTTTACATTGGTTCTCTCGCAGGAGATATCGCTAGAATTGGTAGCGAAAATCAACCTACCAATCCCACAATTCAATGGAGCATTCGGATCATTGGTTTAATAGCCACCGTTGCAGTCACCATCTATGTTACTCGCATTGCCCGTAAAGCCCTAGAAGAAAAAGTTACTGAGTAAATACAACTATATTCAGGATTGGTTTTTGTGCTTTCTTAGAACTCAGCTAAATTTCA